>JADHUM010000057.1 GCA_016784545.1 Candidatus Neomarinimicrobiota bacterium | reverse complement strand
ATTACTTGCTTTGATTTTGAAGGAGGGTTTTTTATCTTTGCGCATCTTCACCTCGTAGGTGTGTTATGATTATTTTTTAAGACATTATAATTTAACACGCTTACGAGGTTTTTTATTATTCTAAATCGGAATCAGGGTGGATATAAAAAGGGGGCTAAAGTAACAAATTATTATGATTTAAGTTTAGTATCTCATTACTGGGTTAATGGCTCAGGATTGTTATTTTCCTATAAAGAAAGGCCTTTATTGAATTGGCCTTTATTGAATTATCGGGGAATCCAGGCGGTGCTGAGTCTGGATTTTGACAGGAAACAATCCAAATAGGGGGGCCGGGACAATCTGTTGAAAGGATGACATGGAAGTTGATACTGAAGCCCAAAATCATTTTTATGATGGCTGGATATACCGCAAACTCCTCGATCCATCACTTAGGGGCATTCGAAAAAGAGTATCACGGCTTATATCGGGAAACGCAACGGTGTTGGATGTGGGTTGTGGAACGGGAGATCAATTGTTTTATCTGTCCAGCCAAATCAAATCTGGTCTGGGCGTAGAATTGTCAGCCACCATGATCAAAACCTGTGAGGATCAAGCCCTGGTCAGAGGGATAAAGAATTGTGAGTTTTTGCTAGCCGATGCCAGTAATTTATCAGCACTCAAGGATAAGTCTTTTGATTACGCCATATCCAGCCTGGTCATCCACGAGATGCCTGAAGCTATTCGCATTCCCGTATTATCTGAAATGATGCGCCTGGGAAAACAGCTCATCCTGGTGGATTGGATTTACCCGCAACCCTCGGTGACGAGGGAAATGACTACGCATTTTATTGAGCGGCTTGCAGGCAGAGAACACTACACAGGTTTTCGGTCATTCATGCAGCAGGGGGGCATGCCGTATCTCATAAAGACCCTTGGGCTGGAAACGCTTGAAACCCAAATTACAGGCAAGGGGAACATGCAACTATGGGTGTGCAGAACCCCATAAGAAACATTGGAGTCAAGTTTTAGTATAACATGTCAGCTATAATCACAAGAATGGATTGCAAATTTCAAAACGGGGGACCAGAATGAAACGTCTACTTCTAGCACTGCTAGTTATTGCCATGCCACTTATGTCAGCTTCCAAGGGCAGCATAAAGGGACGGGTAACCGATGCCAAGACCGGAGATCCACTTGCTGGAGTGAATGTGGTCATACAAAAGCATGGTCTGGGGGCCGCAACAGACCTAAAAGGCAATTATAAAATAATCAATGTTCCTGAGGGGGTTTACACCCTAAAGGCCACCATGATTGGCTATACCCCTGAAACCGTTAAAAAAGTGAAGGTAAAAGGCGGAAAAACAAGCAAGGTCAATTTCCGACTGAAGACGCAAAAGATAAAGGGACAATCGGTCACCGTCACAGCCACGAAACCAGAGATTGCCAGAGGTGTCACTGCATCAAAAGGAAAAGATACATCCGCAGAGGTTATGGGGGGCAGCTCATCTGGCAAAAAACCATCGAAAGAAGATAGTGAAGATCCCCCTCCAGCAGAGTCAGACAGGGGGACAAAACCTCGACCTGCACTACCTGTTGAAAGTGAGGCAACAGAGAGTCTTGTTGAAGACCCAAGATATACAACAGATGAATTGGCACCTGCGACAATTCCATCAGACATGGGTGTACCTTCACATCCAGGTGACATCAAGATGTCAACACCACGACCTGCCCCCCCGCAATCTGGAGGGCTGAAGGCAGGCTTTGCCGATGACAATCAGCAATTCAATTACTTCCTCAACTTTTTAAACCAGTACAAATCTTCTGTAAACAGTTATGCCTATGACATCAACGAGCGGATTCATTTGTTGTTGGAGGACAAGGATGGCAAGAGTCTGCCCAATGTTGAGATTAAGATTTTTGATCGCAAAGAGAGTCGACTTCTGGATGAGGGCAAAACCTATGCAGATGGTTCATATTTCTTTTACCCCTCTGAAGTGGCTGCCAAGGATAAAACCTTCCATGTCGGTTATACAGTTGACGATGGTTATAAGACGGTAGAGGTAAAACGCAATGGCCCCCGCACAATTATCATCCAGGCAGACCAGGCCCGGGATTTACAACCCAGGACACCAGTGGATATTGTATTTATCCTGGATACCACAGGCAGTATGGGTGAGGAAATCAAACGCCTCATTGCCACCATTGATTTGATACACATGAACCTCTCAGCACTTTCGAATCAAACCTTGATCCGCTTCGGCATGGTACTGTATCGAGATAAAGATGACAAGTATCGCACACAAGTCGTACCCCTTACTTCAGATATTGATGTGTTTCGCCAGGCTCTTGAAAATGTGAGAGCAGCTGGTGGTGGTGATACGCCAGAAGATTTGCAAGCCGCACTACATAAGGCCATGCGGAATGTGGACTGGAACCAGGATGGGTTACGTTTAGGCTTTGTCATTACCGATGCTTCAGCTCACCTGGACTATGGTCAGAGGTACACCTATATCTCCGCTGCCCTGGAAGCCAAAAAGAAGGGCATCAAATTATTCACAGTGGGAACCGGTGGCCTGGATATTCGTGGAGAGTATGTATTGCGACAAATTTCACAACTCACTTATGCCAAATACTTGTTCTTAACCTACGGTAAAGAGACGGGTGAAAACGTGGGTGGTGTAGCAGGCAGCGTGAGTCATCATACTGGTTCCAATTATCAGACGGATAAACTGGAAGCCATTATCATGCGTCTGGCCAAAGAGGAAATCTCCAACTTTACAGATGATCCCCTGGAAATGGATGAAGGCTACTTTGAAGCTGAGAAGGTGGACCATGAATCCAGAGAGGAAACCCTGTCGAAGCTCTTTAAGGAAGCCATCTCCAACCTCATTGACTATTCAACACTCAAGATTGAGGATTCCAGGAGATTGGGTGTCCTGCCCATTCACGCGAAAACAGAACATTCTGAACTCAGCGCAGAATATTTCCAGGAGCAGGTTCAACTATCCGTGGCACAAAACAACCAGTTTGTTCTCATCGCCCGCAAAGACCTCCAGGCTGTTCTGGAAGAGCAAAAGTTACAGCTGTCGGGACTTTTGACAGAGGCTCAAACCACCAAGATTGGAGAGCTATTGGGAGCAGAACTCTTGCTTGCAGGTGAACTATATGAGAAAGAAGCTGGTTATGACCTCTTCCTAAAATTACTGCGGGTTGAAACAGCAGAAATACTGGCGGTGACAAAAATTATTATTGATAAGGATCTGGGGCTCTAAAAAAACCACAGAGTCTATACCATAGCAGTGAGGGTTTATATCATATTGATATAGCCCATGCTGATTCACCTTTGCAAAAGTAAGTGTATACACTCACTTTTAATGATGGCTTGGAGTTTGAAAGTCTGAAGGCCCTAAAGCTGAAGGGGCAAAAGGATGAACAGACATTCAAACAGACGAATAAAATTCACGCACACCAAAAGAGCTTCCATTTCCATACTGGTTTTCCTGCTTTACTCAAGCATGCTATGTGCTCAACCTCTCACTCAAACAATAAAGGGGAAAGTCTTAGACCAGGATACTCAAGAACCATTGATTGGGGCAAATGTGATTGTTCTCGGGATAGAGCCTGTGAGAGGGGCGACTACTGATCACAATGGACTTTTCTGGATAGATAGAATTCCCGTGGGCCGATATGATCTAAAAACCAGCTATATCGGTTTTGAGCCCCAGGTCTTGCCAGAAATATTGGTAAGTTCGGCCAAAGAGGTGGTTGTAACCTTTCAACTGGTCCAATCTATCATAGAAACCGAGCAGGTTATCGTTGAAGGTGCCAGCAGCAAGGAGATCCCTCAAAACTCAATGGCCGTCGTGAGCGCCAGGACCTTTACTGTTGAGGAGGCACGCAGATATGCCGGAGGGATGGATGATCCTGCCCGTTTGGCCTCGTCTTTTGCAGGTGTTTCAACGGGAGCTGCCCAGGATAATGCCATCGTTGTTAGGGGAAACGCTGCCAAGGGGTTGTTGTGGCAGGTAGAGGGTGTTCGAGTTCCCAGTCCCAATCATTTTCCTGATATCAATGTAGCCGGTGGCGGCTTTGTTTCTGTCTTGAGCAGTCATGTTCTGGGTAATTCAGATTTTTATACGGGAGCATTTCCCGCAGAATATGGAAATGCACTGGCTGGTGTGTTTGACATGAAATTACGCGAAGGGAATACTGAAACAACTGAGTATACATTTCAAGCTGGAGTCCTGGGTTTAGATGCTGCCGCCGAGGGACCCATACCGGGCACTGAGAATGCATCCTACCTTTTCAATTATCGCTACTCGACTTTTGCTTTGATAAAGGACTTCATCCCTTCTGAACAGATTCCAGAATATACAGACTATACCTACAAGCTGGTCATCCCCACTCAAAAATATGGAAAATTTTCAATATGGGGTCTTGGCTCAAATGATATAAATATTGAACCTGAGAAGGCGGACTCAAGTTTATGGACGGTTCCATGGGATAGGATATCATATGATCTCGAAATGGGAATGAATGTTTTGGGTCTTACTCACAAGTATCTGGCAACACAAAACACATATATTAAAACAAGTGTTATCCGGACTGAACAGCACTCCACAATGAATATGTATCGTCTTAATGATGAATTGATCCTTCAAGATAATTATTTGGCGGAGAATACATCTGGGACCGTGACTTTATCTTCCTATCTCAATACGCGATTCAGTCGGAAGCACGCCAATCGCACCGGTGTGATTTTTGACAGATTGAACTTTCATTTTGACCAGCAAGCCGCTCTGAATAATACCTTGCCATTGACACGGCTGGTCGATCAAAACGATGTGGCTAACCTGACACAGGTATATTCTCAATCACGCTTTGGTCTAAGTCCAAAACTTGAACTAAATACAGGAATTCACCTGCAACATTTCAGTGTGAATGATGAGATTACAATTGAACCCAGACTGGGCTTGACCTGGAAAATTGATCCAATCCGCTCCCTGAGTCTAGGATATGGTGATCACAGCCAGATGGAAGAACTCCGCATCTATTTTGTTGAACAACCGACAAATGGCCAGGCCACCCAACCAAATAAAAATTTGGGATTGTCCAAAGCTCACCACCTCATTCTTGCATACCAACAGAAACTATCGATGAACACAATCATCAAACTCGAGCCATATCTTCAATTCGCCTATAATGTCCCGGTAATTCAGGACAGCTCATTTTCAATGTTGAATTTTGCACAGGATCTCAGCTTTAATAGTCCCCTGGTGAATGATGGACTTGGTCATAATTATGGTTTGGATATAACCCTGGAACGATATCTGATCAACAATATGTATTTTCTGGTAACTGCCTCAATTTTTGAATCCAAGTACACAGGAGGTGATGGAATAGAGCGGGAGACCCGATATGCTACGAAATATGTGGTGAATGGATTAATAGGGAAAGAGTATATGTTGGGTCGGACAAGGGAAAATATTCTAGGTCTAAATGTCAAATTGAAAGTAGCAGGAGGCGCTAGAAGATCACCCGCTAATATCGCAAAAACGATAGCTGCTCAAGAGGTAATTTCAGATGAATCACGTGCTTTTGAAGAACAGGATGCCAGCAAGGCAATGCTGGATATCAGTATCACATACCGCAAAAATAAAGCGAGGTATTCAAGTGTTTGGGCCTTACAACTGATGAACGCTCTCGGCAGTCCAACAGACTCATACTATGAGTTTGACTACGAATTGGATAAGGTGCAACTGGTTGAAGAGATGATCGTTGTTCCATCTCTCAGTTACAAGATAGAGTTTTAACCAGAGAAAATTCGTATTAGACTGGGTGATGAATTATCTCGCCCATTTACTGATCTCCCCCGATGATGAGTTGTCCCGACTGGGCAATATCATGGCCGACTTCATGCGGGGCGTGAAGCATGAATCACTCCCGGAAAAAGTAAGGGAAGGGATTCAGCTATATCGTGCAGTTGATAGATTTACGGACTCACACGAAATATTCCAGGACTTGCGCAAATACTTCAGCCCTGAAAAACGGCGCTTCTCTGGAATCGTTCTGGATGTGGTTTTTGATCACTTTCTTATTCGGCATTGGGAGAAGTACACCACAAAAGACTTCAATACCTTTGTGGATGTGTGCTACAGTGACCTCTGGAGTCATCATGACCTCATGCCGGAACGCATGGAATTGGTTGTGAGATGGATGATCAAAAGGGACTGGATTCGATCATATGCTGAGCTTGAGCATGTGGGTCGTGCCCTGGATGGCCTGGCAGGCCGCTTGAAGCTGAGACACGATTTTCATGGCTCCATCGAAGAAGTTCATGAACACTACGCTGCCATTGAAACAAGCTTCTTGACATTTTTTCCTGACCTCCTTGCTTATGTCAAGCGTTACAACAGCCAGGGCCCTGATCAATAAATGAAAAGTTATTAAGTAGATCACCAAATTAACCCATGATATCGGAGAGGTTTTATTCTATTATCTTGCGCCTTAAAAAAATTATTGAAAGGGAATAAAATGCGTTTCAAACTTTTTGTATTAATAATGACAGCGATGATGACCATGATTGGCTGTGAATCAAGAGAAAGAGTCAAGGCTCCGGCCAGCGATGCCCAGCCTGCCGCTCCACATCAGGCCATGGGAGCAGCACACACAATTCTGGTAAAAGAAGTCATTCAGGCCAAGAGCTATACCTATCTGTTTGTTGCTGAAGGCGACAAGGAATTTTGGATTGCCACAGCCAAACAGCCCATTGAGGTTGGCATGACTTTGAATTATGATCAGGGTCTGGAAATGAAGGATTTTTCCAGCAAGGAAATTGATAGAACCTTTGATAGTATCTTCTTTGTGGGTCAGATGCGGGGCACCTCAGGTGCAGCTGCAAATGCCATGGGTAGCAAAAAAGTCATGGAGCCCGCCAAAGATATTTCCATTGAAAAAGTAGCTGGCAGCATAAGCATTCAGGAGCTTTACACCAACAAGGCTGACTATGACGGCAAGGTTGTCACCGTGCATGGCCAGGTTACCAAATTCAATGCAGGCATTATGGGTCGCAACTGGGTTCATATCCAGGATGGTACAAAATCAGGGGATGCCTTTGATGTTACCATTACAACTCAAGCTGTTGTCAGCAAAGATGATGTTGTGGTCTTTAGTGGTAAAGTAGCTTTGAACAAAGATTTTGGTGCTGGTTATAAATATGATGTCATCATTGAAGAGGCTAATCTTTCAACCGAGAGCTAAATACTCACAATATTGAATAAAAGGCGAGGGTAACCTCGCCTTTTTTATTTCTCAAAGACTGGGGTGAAGCCTAGTCAAGCTTCACCAGTTTCACAGACTGTGAAAATCCAGAGCCCTGTATGTTGAGGATGTAAATCCCACTTGCCATCGCAACGCCCAACCGGTTCTCCCCCTGCCATTCAATCTGGTGGGTCCCAGATGAATGAGGGGATCTGTTAACAAGACGCTTCACCAGGCGCCCACGAATATCCAGGACAGAGATGGAGACCGGCATGGTCTGATCCAGAGTATAGCTCAAGGTCGTGTTGGGGTTAAATGGGTTTGGGTAAATTGAATTAATTCTGAAAGCACTTGGGCGCAGATCCTGGTCATGAGACCTAACCACAACTGATACTGGAGCATGTGAAGTTATCTTGCCCAGGTAATCCACATCACTCAACCGATATTCATAAGCTCTGCCAGTTGATACCTTGGCGTCTGTGTACTCATAGCCCGTTTCTTCAGTTGTGGACCCCTGGCCTGTCAGGGTTTGATGGGTTTTAAAGGAGGCGATTTCCTTCCAGCCCTTGAATATCTCAAGATGACGATCCGTTGCACGCTCAAGGATAAATCCCAGGTTTTCAATTTCGCTTGATGTTGTCCAGTATAACTCCACCAGCCCATTTTTTGATTGAGCGCTGAATGTGGAAAGCTCAACAGGTAAACTAAGATCGGATTGGTCAATGAGATAAGCGGACCCTGAATTTGTGTAGCTTTCATCATCATCAGGTGCCCCGCAGATGAGGAAACTGCCACTGAGGCCCACCGATTTGCCAAAAGCCTGACCGGCAGAGATGGTATTCTGAGGGACAATGGCTGTTTCATCCCACGATTCCTGGCCAGATTCTCGGTCATAGAGATAGGCTTTTCCCGCGTTATAGGAACCTACAATTACCTGGCGATTCAAAATGGCCACGGCTGCACCAAAAAATGCCCCACCGGAGCCCACATCAGAAGCCCTGAGCTTGGTCATTTCTGTCCAGGTTTCCAATCCAGTATCCCGTTTGAAGATATAGGCAGCTCCAGCATTGTCACCACCTGAATAATCCTCGTACCTTGCGCCAACCACAGCGTATTCTGCAGAGATGGCGACAGCATATCCAAATTCATCATCAGCACTCCAGTCGGCCGGAATGAGGATGGCTTGTTCTGTCCAGGTCTCAGCGCCAGTATCCTTCTTAAAGATCAAGGCAGATTCGGTTGTACCTCTGTGCGATCCAATAATGGCATAACCCTCAAACAATTCAACTGAGTTGCCAAAATATGCTCCCTGGCTGGCATTGGATTCAATCAGTTTGTCCTTGAGAGACCAGCTTTGTAGACCCTCATCACGCCTGAACACATAAGCCGATCCAGATTCGCTGATCACATCGTCATCAGCTGGCGCTCCGATGAGAGCATAGTCAAGATCGATGGCAACTGAGGTTCCAAACGAATCACCAAGATGTGGGTCATTGGCCACCAGTTTTGCCCTTTGCAGCCAGTCCTCACTATCAGCATCCTTTTGGAAGATATAGGCAGCGCCCATGCCGTAAGAAGGATGGGAGTTTCCATAAGCACCCACAATGGCATAGTCGCCATGCATATCCACGCTACAACCAAAACGGTCATTCTCGGCGGCATCAGAGGCTACCAGTTTGGCAGTTTGGACCCAATCCCCCGTTCCGGGATCCCGGTTGAAGATGTAAGCGGATCCCGATGTCGTTCCACTATCATCATCTTCCCAGGCACCTACAATGGCGTAGTCTCCTGAGACGTCGACGGAGATTCCGAAGTGGTCATTCATAGCTGGATCCGAAGCCACCAGTTTGTGTTCAGCTGCAAGGGTGAGGTTCAAAATGGATAAAAAGAGTAGTATACGTTTAGCAACGTGCAAGAGAGACCCCCGTCTGGTTAGTGGGTGAAATAAGTTGTTTTTCCTGAGGCAATTAATGTACCATGGAATATGCCAGGAGTGAAATAGTGGGGTTTTATTCTATACCTCTCGCTGGAGGAAAGCTCCAATTCTCAATTCGTAATTAAGAATTCTAAGTTAGATTGCAGCCATGGCAATATCACCTCCCGAGAAGAAACGAATCTTTATCATCCATGGTCCCAACCTGAATCTGCTGGGCTCTCGTGATCCCGAGCAATATGGAACCCTGACACTGGACAAGGTTAACACAGCTATTCGCAAGAAAGCTCGCGAGCTGGATCTTGAAACCCGGATTATCCAAACCAATCACGAAGGTCGCATTATTGATCTCTTGCACCGAAGACGGAAATGGGCCGATGGTATCATTGTTAATCCAGGGGCCTTTACACATTATTCCTACGCCATTCGTGATGCCATTGAGGGTATTCAGATTCCCGTTGTAGAGGTTCACCTCAGCAATATTTATGAGCGGGAAGACTTCCGAAGTGTTTCTGTTACCAAAGATGTTTGTGTCGCACAGTTTTATGGGAAGAAAGTCGACTCCTATTTGGAGGCACTGACTTTTCTCTCCAAACACCTAACACCTAACTCCTAACCAGGACAAATCATGCTCTCCACACTCGACTTCAGCATCATCATTGTCTTTTTGATGGGTATTTCTGCTTACGGAATTTATAACAGCCGCTTCAATAAAACCTCTGAGGATTATTTCCTTGCTGGACGTGACATGCCCTGGTGGGCTGCCATGCTTTCCATCGTGGCAACAGAAACCTCTGTATTGACCTTTATCAGCATCCCTGGTTTGGCTTATCGCGATAACTGGTTCTTCCTTCAACTGGCATTGGGCTACATCCTGGGTCGTATTCTGGTGAGCATCTTTTTACTGCCAGCATATTTCAAGGGTGGTATTACCTCCATCTACGAAGTACTGGGAAATCGATTTGGAAAGAAAATACAGAAAACAGCTTCAGGTGTCTTTCTGGTTACCCGTATCCTGGCTGATGGGATCCGCTTCCTGGCAACTGCGGTGATTGTCCAGGTTGTGACGGGTTGGTCCCTGCCTGTGGCCGTGTTGATTATTGGTGCTGTGACTGTTGTTTATACCCTCATGGGAGGCATTCGCACGGTAGTCTGGGTCGACAGTTTTCAATTCGTGCTTTACATCGGCGGTGGTATTATAGCCATTATTTATATCCTCATGCATTCAGATGCCAGCTTTGGAGGCATGCTGACCCAATTGAATGATCAGGGCAAGCTGGATATTGTTCGTTGGGGGTGGGACTTGTTTTCTAATCCCTGGCTATTCCTGTCTGCTGTGTTTGGAGGTATGCTGTTATCATTCGCTTCCCATGGTGCCGACTACATGATGGTCCAAAGGGTTATGTCTGTGCGTGATCTTGCAGGTGCCAGAAAAGCCATGGTGGGAAGTGGTATCTTTGTCTTTATTCAGTTCGCTATATTCCTGCTGGCAGGCTCTCTTATCTATATCTATCTCGGCGGGGTTGAGTTGGAAAAGGACAGAGAGTTTTCAACATTTATCGTGAAAGAACTCCCGGTTGGATTAAAAGGCTTGTTGCTGGCAGGTGTGCTATCTGCAGCAATGTCCACCTTGAGTTCCTCAATCAATTCACTGGCGTCATCTACAACAACAGATTGGCTGGGTGGCAAGACCACCATTAAAACATCTCGTTTAATCAGCCTGGGGTGGGCAATTGTTCTGATTGGCATTGCTCTGGTTTTTGATGAATCTGACAAGGCCATCGTAGTCATGGGTCTGGAAATTGCCTCGTTCACCTATGGTGGATTACTGGGTCTCTTCTTGCTCACAAAAATCGACAGAGACTTTTCTCAGATCAGTCTGATTTGTGGACTTGTGGCATCCATGCTCATTGTCTTTTTAATGAAGAGTCAGGGTTTGGCCTGGACCTGGTTTATCGGTTTCTCCGTGTTGACAAACCTGGTCGTTGTCTACCTCGTTGATACTCTGGAAAAATTACTGAAAAAACCGGATTAGTTTCCTGAAACAACAGCGATAATCACGATAATAATGGTGATCAGCCAGATATTGATGTAGTGCTGGAGCTGCAGTCCCAGAAGTAGTAGAATATCACGCTCCAATGCTGGCAGCTCCTTTGCCGGGCTTTCAATGGTCCCAGATCGATGAAATGGACTATCTACCGTAAAGATATATTGTTCAGTTACTGCATCTTTCTTGATCCAGCTCCAGATACCTCTCAGCAAACTGGTGGAACGAAAATAGTAGGTACTTCCGCTGTTTAGCTCAAGCTTGCTCTTTTGGAAATCTTTCCAGTAAAAATTGAATTTTCCCACCTGCTCCTGGGAAGAACCATCAATAACCTTTAAGCTCATATTGGCTTTCCCATTGGAACTGAAGCGTAGATTGCGAGCACCCAATTCGCCGTAGCCATCAGGGCTCCACAGGCCTTTGCGCGTGATTTTGCCCTGGAGTTTAGGGCTGAGTTGAAAATGATAGCTACGTCCTCGAGAGTGTTCTTTTGCCCAGGTATATATTTTTTTCTCAGTCATGTGTTGCCCTCCTTAGCCTTTGGTCATCCAACGCATAATGTTTGAAAATTTAAGTGGCACACCCTGCATGAGAATGGCTGATCGGAAGATGCGTGCTCCGCCCCAAACCACAAACAGCGTAAAAATTAATACACCGGCAAGACCGGCCCAGGGTTGCCAGGCTGGTATGGTAACCGGTGATGCCATTCTCAGGGTCATTACCATGGGGGTAAATGGAGGAATCAATGACATGACCGTAGCAAACGTTGAGAGAGGTTCCTTCAATACTGGCATCATAATAAACATGGGAATCATCATGGGAAACATTGCAGGGAAGGAGAGGGACTGCGCGTCTTTGGCATCATTTGCCACGGAACCCAGACTAGTCATAAGTGCACCTAGCATAAACAAAAGAACAACCAGATTCACCACAAACCAGGGTAGAATGTCATAAGGTATGTAAGCTTCAAAACCACGCCACTGCATAAAGGCTGTACCGCCGCCCAAATATACCAGGGTGCTGGTAAGAGCCACAGCGAGACCGCCAAGAATTTTCCCCAGCATAAATTGGAAGGGAGTGATAGACCCCAGGATCACTTCAACAATGCGTTGGGTCTTCTCTTCCATAACTGCACTGAGCTGTGGCATGGCTCCCATCATTGACATCATAAACATGAGCATCATCATAACCAGGGGAACAGCGATAGCGCGGATTTCATTGCTGGTGCCAGCGTCAGTAACATTGCCTTCTTCATCAACTTTTAAAAGTCCTTTGGCAGTGACCCATGACCAATGAAAGAGGTCTGGAATTTCAGACTCATCAATACCGGCATCTTCAAGCCTCAGGCGACGGAGATGATTGTTAATAGGGTCACGTAGCCAGCCACGGATGTCATCCAGGGCTGCACTTTCAGCGTGATAATTTACAAATGCATTTTCTGGGTCTGCAGCTGGGTGCACAATGGAAGATCCGATATGCAGAATGGCATGAATCTCACCGGCTCGAACCCGATCAGATAAAGCTCCGAGTTGTACAGTGATATTGGCAGTATCCACGTCCACAAATTCAATATTATAAACTGGTTTTACCTGGGAGCTATCTTCTGCATCAAATATGTGTTGCGTGTTGCGAATAGAAGCAGCCTCAATGAGCATCTCACTGAATTGACCCGATTCATCAACCACTACGATGTGGCGCTCGCGGATATCCACATGATCTTTCAGGAGTGCCATAGCAATGATGCTTCCACTCATAAAAACGGGTAGCATGATGAGCCCGATAATAAAGCCCTTGGTGCGAACAGCGGCATAGTACTCTCTCAGGGCGAGACGTAGAACCTTATACATGATCCATCTCCACAGTACCAGCTATTCGAACAAAAATATCATGTAAGGAAGGCTTCATCAGTTCAAAGCTTAACAAAGTATTGTCTTTCATTAATTCCTTCAAAATGTCCTGAGGATTAGATTCTGGTGATATTCTCAACTCCTGTGATTGACCAAAGTCATGCACTTTTTCGACACCTTGAATCCGGTCAAGTCCAGAAGGCTTGTTGTTGCACCGAATGCGCAGGGTATCACTTCCATATTTATCCTGAATTTCTGCTAAGGTACCATCAAGAACCTTTTTACCCTTATGAATCATAAATACATAATCACAGACTTTCTCAGCGGTGGCCATGTCATGGGTGCTGAAAATCACGGTGGATCCATTCTTTTGTAGCTCCAGCATGGCTTTCAGAAGCACATCAGTATTTACCGGATCAAGTCCACTAAAAGGTTCATCAAGAATGACGAGTTTGGGATGAGAAACTACGGTGGCGATGAATTGAACTTTCTGACTCATGCCCTTGCTCAAGGCTTCGACCTTTTTGGAGCCCCATTCTGTTAGATCAAGCTTCTTAAGCCAAAAGTCTACATCAGCTGAGACGCTATGCCCTGTCTTCAGTTGTCCATAGAATTGAAGTAGTTCGCGAATCTTCATCTTTTTATAGAGGCCACGCTCTTCAGGAAGATAGCCCACAAGGTCATTGTCGATTGAAGCTCTGGGAGAGCCAAGTACTTGAATATCTCCAGAATCGGGATGTAAAATATTCATAATCATACGAATGGTTGTAGTCTTGCCCGATCCATTTGGACCGATGAAACCATATATACTGCCTTCAGGAACATCAAGAGAAAGCATATCTACGGCAGTAAAGTCGTTAAAGGTTTTGGTAATATTGTTAAGCGTCAGTGCATTCATGCAATGAATCCTTATCTAAAAAAAGCATAATTGGGACGATTGAATATAAGCGAGATGTCACAGATGTGGGAAATTTTCGTTGAGGAGCAAATACTGACGCTTACCGGTTTGCTCTGATGGTAGAGTGGAAGAACTTTTGAATTAACGATTACATTGGTCATTATGTTTCACTTGAGAAATCAGGAATAGTTTTAATTACAGGGTCGTGTAGTTTTAATTAAAACTTAATCCATTTGCAAGCAATATGGACGATTGAATATGGATACATTCAGGAGACATCGCTCTCGCCAGCAGCATGTTGTAAAATCCACTCGATGAATGAGGAAGATGCAATTTACTGACAGAAGTCAGATCAAAACATGCTGAAAGCATGAATATCTTGAAATGTTTTTGGTACGCGAATTATGATAGTGCACAAACCGGCAAAAGGCGATTTTGTAGCGTTTTGAACCAGCAATAACACCATAATATAGAAGTCTGGGTGACAGGGATAAAATTTAACGAAAAAATTTAGTGATTGACCTGGGGGTCAAATCAAAGAAATATTGAGAACATCATGGGTTTAAGTATGAATTCAAAAATATTTATATAGAGGACAGTATTTTACTAAAAACCTTATATATAGCCATTACCTCACTTGCCCAGTCATGCTTGGGGGAAGAATTAACCCGGGATATGGGGAGTCAGCTTCCCTGGAATACAATGTTAATAACTTTTATTCATCCTCTTCCCTCGAAGAATTAGATGGACTTATCAGCTGAATCCAACGGATCAGTTAAAATTTCCCTAGACAGAGGTGTCAGGCAGGGGCGAATATCCAGAGGTGCAAAAATAAGCACACCAGATTTTCTTGAGTCGGATTCTAATACTTTTCCAAAGAGCTCTCTCTGCAGACCAATAATATTTAAGAAAATACAAATTCTGCTTCCACCAGGCTACTCCTTCAAATATCTTCAAAGTTTGAATTGAGGATTTTATGCGTAGTGATAAATTAGTAGTACATGGTGCTCGCGAGCACAATCTTAAAAATATAAATCTAGAACTCCCAAGAGATAAATTTATAGTTATAACCGGTCTATCCGGTTCTGGTAAAACTTCATTGGCATTTGATACCATATACGCTGAAGGGCAACGTCGCTATGTCGAATCCCTCTCAGCTTATGCTCGTCAATTTCTCGGTCTAATGGAAAAACCAGATGTTGATTATATAGACGGGTTATCTCCAGCTATATCCATTGAGCAAAAATCAGCAGGACGAAATCCCAGATCAACGGTTGGGACAGTAACGGAAATTCATGATTACCTTAGACTGTTGTTTGCCCGAATTGCAAAGCCCGAATGTTATAACTGTGGTCGTCCCATCACTCGGCAAACCGTTCAGCAGGTTGTCGACTCAATCCTAAACCTAAAGCATGACGCACACATTCAGATTCTTTCACCCATTGTGCAGAGTCGCAAGGGAGAGTTTAAGGAAATATTCAAGGAAATAAAAAGGGAGGGATTTGTTCGTGTACGCGTAGATGGGAAGATTCAGGAGGTAGGCAGAACAATTACCCTGGATAAAAACAAAAAACATAAAATTGAAATTGTCATAGATCGTCTCGTAATCAATGAAGAATTTAAGGACCGATTAACAGATTCCGTAGAGTTGGCCTTAAAACATGGTACAGGCATGGTAATCATTGATGTGGTTGGAGAAGAGGAACATGTATTCTCTGAGCATTACGCTTGTCCCTATTGTGAAATAAGTTATCCAGATCTTGAACCACGTCTCTTTTCTTTTAACGGTCCATATGGAGCATGCCCGACCTGCGATGGTCTCGGTATGCAAACCAGTATAGATATTAATCTCCTCGTGCCAGATAAGCGTAAGTCATTATTGCAGGGAGCCGTTGCACCCCTGGGTGAACAGCCTCGCGGCAATTGGTACGCCGCTATTCTTAAAAGCCTGGCATCTCACTATAATTTTAAGTTTACTCAACCCTGGAGCAGTATTAGTGATGAAGCCAAGGAAGCAATTATACGAGGAACCGGTGATAAGAAGATTAAGATGGCCTATGAATCTGATCGCTGGAAAGGTGAGTACGAGGGAGGATTTGAGGGTGTCATACCAAATCTTGAACGCAGATATAAACAAACCACTTCTCCTGGTGTAAGGAAGTGGATTGAGGGCTATATGAGTTCTTTGCCCTGCGAAACCTGTGGAGGCTCTAGATTGCGTATTGAGGCAAATCATATACTGCTGGGGAATAAAAGTATCACGGACTTGAGCTATTTACCCATCAAAGAATTGCTGACATTCTTTAAAGAATTAAAACTCACAGAAACCGAAGAACAAATCGGAAAACAAATCTTAAAAGAAGTTAAAGAGAGATTAAGTTTTCTGGTAAATGTTGGTTTGGATTATTTAAACTTATTTCGAACAGCCGGAACGCTTTCTGGTGGTGAAGCCCAGCGTATAAGACTCGCCACACAGATTGGATCGCAGTTAGTAGGGGTTCTTTATATTTTAGATGAACCCTCCATAGGTCTTCACCAAAGAGACAATCGTCGACTTATTGAAACCTTGAAGCATTTGCGCGATCTGGGAAATACAGTTCTGGTCATCGAGCATGACCAGGAAACCATGGAAGAAGCAGACATCCTGGTGGACATGGGGCCCGGTGCCGGTGAACACGGTGGAGAGATTGTGGCCATAGGCCCACCAAAAACTTTCTTAAAAAACAAAAGGTCACTCACTGCTAAATATTTATCAGGTGAATTGTCCATACCAGTTCCCCTTCAGAGACGTGAAGGGAAAAACAGTAAGATTAGCCTGTTTGGAGCCCGAGGAAATAATCTTCAAAAACTCGACATCGATTTCCCATTGGGCAAGTTCATTTGTGTAACAGGTGTATCAGGATCGGGAAAATCATCGCTTATTAATCAAACACTCTACCCTGCCATGGCACGCTCCATTTATAATACAAAGATCACAACCCTCCCGTTTGATCGAGTCGAAGGTCTCGCATATATTGACAAAGTTATCAATATTGATCAGTCCGCCATTGGTCGAACCCCCCGGTCCAACCCGGCAACTTATACTGGCTCATTCACCTTCATCAGAGATCTCTTCTCTCAGCTGCCTGAGGCTAAATTGCGTGGCTATAAACCTGGTCGCTTCTCATTTAACGTAAAGGGGGGACGTTGTGAAAGTTGTCAGGGAGACGGCATCCGAAAGATAGAAATGCACTTTTTACCTGATGTATATGTGCAGTGCGAGGATTGTAAGGGAAAGCGCTACAACAGAGAAACATTGCAAATACAGTACAAGAAAAAGAATATCGCAGAAATACTGGATATGTCTGTGGAAGAGGCTTATGGGTTCTTTAAAGCCATACCAGCCTTGAAGCGAAAACTAAAAACGCTGGTTGAAGTTGGTCTGGGCTATATCAAGCTGGGACAACAGGCGACCACCTTATCTGGTGGAGAAGCCCAACGGGTTAAGCTTGCCACCGAACTTAGCAAGGTGGGAACGGGTCGCACCTTCTATATCCTGGATGAACCAACAACCGGACTTCACTTTGAAGATGTAAAGATGCTCCTATCCGTGTTGGACCGCCTGGTTGACAAAGGTAACACGGTATTGGTGATTGAGCATAATCTTGATGTCATCAAATCGGCTGATCATGTAATTGATCTGGGACCTGAGGGTGGTGATGGTGGTGGTGAATTACTGGCTTCTGGAACTCCAGAGCAAGTTGCCAGGGTGAAGCAATCGTATACAGGTCACTATCTGAAAGAGATGCTGGCCAAATAGTGGTAGTATTATGATTAACTCGGGTATGACCATCCTTTATGTTTCTGACCAGAAAGCAGCCAGGGTGTTCTATCAATCCGTCCTTCAAACCAAGCCAACCCTTGATGTGCCTGGAATGACGGAATTTCGAATAGGGAATGGATTGGTTTTGGGCCTGATGCCTATCTCTGGTGTTAAACAGCTTTTAGGAGACGAGGTCATTCAGGAACATGAACCCACCACTCCACGAGCTGAGTTGTATTTTATAGTTGATGATGCAAAGCGCTATTTGGATCGGGCGATACAATCCGGCGCAAAACCTCTAGTAGATGTGGCAGTGCAGGATTGGGGTGATCGAGCAGGCTATTGCCTGGACCCGGATAAACATGTGTTGGCTTTCGCAGAATCGTCAAAATAGGTGAAGTGTATAACAGGATACAGTTTTGCACTGCCAAGGCTTCACTTGGAAACAGGCACCCTCACCGACTATATTTGCCGGCACATTTTTGAGTAAAAGTTCCAGAAACCCAAAACGAGAGAGAGACAAGCGTAGATTGAAAAGATGAGTGATTTAACACAACCCCACCAATTGACTGAAGAACAGGAATTTGACCGTGCTCTGAGACCACAGAGCCTGGAAGATTTTGTGGGTCAAGAAGATGTTGTTGCTCAACTGAAGATATTCATCGAAGCTACTAAACAGCGCAATGAAGCTCTTGATCACGTCCTCTTGTTTGGCCCTCCCGGTCTGGGAAAAACCACCCTGGCCATGCTGGTGGCAAAAGAATTGGGAGTGAATATCAAAATCACTTCCGGACCAGTCCTGGACAAAGCAGCTGATCTGGCTGGCCTCCTAACTAATCTTGAAGATAGAGATGTCTTCTTTATTGATGAGGTCCATAGATTGAATCACATCGTTGAAGAATATCTCTATTCAGCCATGGAAGATTACCGCATTGACATCATGATTGATAAAGGTCCCAGCGCCAGAAGTGTTCAGTTGAATCTGGAGCCATTCACTCTGGTTGGTGCCACGACTCGGGCTGGACTTCTAACGCCACCCATGCGTGCTCGATTTGGGGTAGTGCTTAGAATGGATTTTTACGAAGCTGAGCAATTGCAGCATATTATAAAACGTTCAGCAAATATTTTGAATGTTCCCATTGATGATGAAGGCGCGTTGGAATTGGCTCGTCGCAGCCGAGGTACACCACGTATTGCCAATCGGCTTTTAAGACGGACAAGAGATTTTGCCCAGGTTAAGAGCAATGGCTCCATCAATAAGCAAATTGCTGACGATGCGCTTGGCATGTTAAATGTCGATGAGTATGGTCTTGATGATATGGATAAACGCATCCTTAAAGCGCTAATAGAAAAATTTGAAGGTGGCCCTGTCGGTCTTAATTCCCTTTCAGTGGCAGTTGGTGAAGAAGCCAATACACTGGAAGAAGTTTATGAACCCTTTCTTATCATGGAAGGCTTCCTGGTAAGGACTGCCCGTGGTAGACAGGCAACCCCTCAAGCATACAGACATTTAGGCTTTGTATTAAAAGCTGAGTTACCCCAAACCAACATGTTCCAAAGAAAGAAAGAATGATATATGCTGTTTGATCGCGCAAAAGCCCTGACCCTCTCTGATTTCGATTATGAATTACCAGAGGAGTTGATAGCCCAACACCCAACTGCCAAACGGGACGGATCCAAATTACTCGTTATGGATGCCCAGTCTGGGGAAGTTGTGCATAGCAAGTTTTCTAATGTTGTGGATTCCCTGAAGTCAGGAGATGTCCTTGTATTGAATAATACCAAAGTCTTCCCCTCAAGACTTTTTGCTCGTAAGGATAAAACGGATACCGAAATCGAATTATTTTTACTTCGTGAATTGGGCAATAATCTCTGGGAAACGCTGGTGAAACCTGCCCGCAAGGTTCGCGTGGGAAACAAGCTGGTTATTGAAGACAAAATCACCTGTGATGTGGTTGATAATACGGTTTCAGGCGGACGTGTCGTTCGCTTTGACAAAAACGGCGGCGATTTCTATTCCATTCTTGACGAAGTTGGCAAATGGCCACTTCCGCCCTACATCCTTAGAGAGGCTAATGCCAAAGACAAGGATCGTTATCAAACCGTTTATGCCGAACATCGGGGTGCTGTGGCGGCCCCTACAGCAGGATTACATTTCACTGAAGCCCTGCTAAAAAAAGCCCAGGCAAAGGGTGTAGAAATTCAATATGTAACCCTTCATGTTGGACTGGGAACCTTCAGGCCTGTAAATGTGGAAGACATCACCAAGCATCAAATGGATGCTGAGTATTTTAATGTGCCAGAAGAGACAGTTGCCGCAATTAAGAAGGCTAAAGAAGAAGGTCGGCGGGTCATTGGAGTTGGAACGACCGTTGTTCGAGCGCTTGAATCAGCCGTAATGTATCCACGTGAACTTGAACCTGGTGATGGCTGGACAAACAAGTTCATCTACCCCCCATATATTTTCAGAGTAGTTGATGGTATTATCACCAATTTTCATCAGCCCAAGTCAACCCTGCTTATGCTGGTTTCAGCCTTTTCATCAAAAGAGAAAATTCTTAAGGCATATAAAGTAGCGGTTGAAAAGAAGTATCGCTTTTTCAGCTATGGCGATGCCATGTTTATTAGTTAGGAGTTAGGAGTTAGGAGTTAGGAGTTAGGAGTTGAATGGTTCTAGTGAGGCTCGCAGAGTCGGATTTGAAGGCTATTCGAGTGGAAGAATTTAGTATGAATAAAAAAGCTCTGCCCCTCTGCGTTCTCCGCGAGAGGATGGAAAAAGTTAGCAGGCCGAAGTGGCGTCACAAGAAAGTGTCCCTGAGTGATAAGATTAAACAAGCAGCATGAATAGTGGAATAGCAGAGCGATACAGTGTTGAATGATCTACGACATAAATTTCGTTTGGGTTGTTGCAAAACAGGTACAGAACTCGTATGAGTAAAAAACCTAACATTCAGCCCCCCATACCAAATCTGAGAATTGGAAGCGGTTATGATGTCCATCGTCTGGTGGAGGGTCGCGATCTGGTTTTGGGTGGTGTTAAAATTCCTTTTGAAAAGGGAACGCTTGGTCATTCTGATGGAGATGCACTAACCCACGCCATAGCAGATGCGATTCTTGGTGCCCTGGCACTGGGAGATATTGGCCAGCATTTTCCAGATTCCTCTCCTGAGTATAAAGGGGTCTATTCCATCGATCTTCTCAGGCATGTGGCTGCCCTGATTAAAGAAAAAAGTTTTGTGGTTTCCAATGTGGATGCCACGCTCATCCTCCAGCGACCCAAAGTTATGGGTTTTTTACCTGAGGTACGTCAAACGCTGGCTGATGCGTTGGACATATCAATTGATCTTGTATCCGTCAAAGCGACGACGACTGAAGGCATGGGCATGACTGGTAGTGGAGATGCCGTGGCCGCTCAAGCTGTTTGTCTCCTTTCAAAAATTTAGTGCAGATGTCCTAACGTGCTGGAATCCCTCTTTAATTTTATTGAACAATCACCTCCCTGGTTGGTTTTTGCCACTGTTTTTTTAGCGTCTTATATAGAAAATATTTTTCCACCTATCCCTGGAGATACCATCCTGGTTTTTGGAGCGTATCTCGTTGGTCGGGGTCAATTATCCTTTGGAATGGCCATGGCCACAACCTTGTTGGGAAGCGTCATGGGCTTTCTCACGCTTTATGTGGTGGGATACAAGTATGGACGGGGTTTTATGTACTCTACGCAGCAAACCTGGTTCTCACCCAAAAGCTTGAAGCGAGTAGAAGTATTGTTCGATAAGTGGGGTTATGGGGTTGTACTCATCAACCGCTTTCTGGCAGGCCTGAGAAGTGTGGTTGGGCTGTTTTCTGGACTGGGGAAACTCAATATCTGGAAAGTTATCATCCTCTCCACAATTTCCAGTCTTCTGTGGAATGGTACATTGATCTGGCTGGGTAGCACCATCGGTGAAAATTGGGAGCAGATTGGTGTCTACCTGAAACGCTATAACACTGCGGTTTCTATTATCATTGTGAGCATCGTCGCGGGATTTCTCATTCATCGCTATCTTATTGTCAAAGATAACCTGACTCAGGGCAATGAAAAATCCTGACAGTCTCTCTCAACCCCTTCACCAAAAAACGACGATAAACAATCCCCACCAGTAAAATTTTTATATTAATAATATTTAATATTAACAAATTATTCTTGCTAACTGCTGGTTATCAAATCAATTTAAGCGCTAGAGGTCATAAATAGGCCGCAAGCATTAATTGGGAGCGATTAGAGCTCTTTTTTTTCCAGGAATTATGACAATATATCTCACCAAATGTTCTACATAAAATGAATAGGAGTTCAAGCAAAATGATTAAGAAAACGGGGATGCTTTTAATAGCAACGCTGATACTAATGAATTGTGGGGGCGGGGAAAATGAAGCTGTCAAAGAAGCCACCACACCAAAATTGAGTCCTGAAGGTCTCACTCAAGAACAGATCAAACATGGCATCGGTCCCATTGGCGCGCTTACCCTGGGTCCACAAGATGATGTTTTGGCAGCAAAGGGAGCAGAAGTTTTCGAACTGAAGTGTGTGGCCTGTCATAAAATCAATGAACGTCTCGTTGGTCCACCACTGGCTGGTGTGACAACCAAACGTTCACCGGCATTCATCATGAATATGATTTTGAATCCTGATGAGATGGTCAAGAAACATCCCGAAGTAAAAGCCATGTTGGCTGAGTTTTATGTTCCCATGACCTTTCAAAATGTTACCGAAGATGATGCCCGGGCTATTCTCGAATATTTGAGAACTCTTTAAGCCTTAGCTGTTCAAAAAGAGATGAAAATTTTAACAAACAATACGTAGGAGGAAAACGTATGAACAAAACAATGATGCAGATAGCAGGAGTGATTCTGGTAATTGCCACCTTTTTACTCATTTCAGAATGTGCAAAAAAAGACAAGCCTATTCTAGGTTCTAGTGATGCAGCTTCGGCCGTCTATGTTGCCCCGGGTGATTATGACGAGTTCTATGCCTTTACATCAGGTGGATTTAGTGGCCAACTCGGCGTATACGGTTTGCCCTCGGGACGTCTATTCAAGGAAATCCCTGTCTTTTCTGTAGATCCTGAAAATGGATATGGATTTAACGAAGAAACCAAAGACATGCTCAAAACATCTTTTGGTCATATTCCATGGGATGATTCTCATCACCCAGAACTTTCACAGACAGACGGTGTAACTGATGGCCGCTGGATATTTATCAATGGAAACAACACGCCCCGAATTGCTCGAATTGATCTAAAGAATTTTGAAACAGCTGAGATCATTGAAATACCTAACTCAGGTGGAAACCATGGATCACCCTTCATAACTCAAAACTCTGAGTATGTGGTGGCCTCAACACGCTTTAGTGTTCCGATCCCACAGGCAGATGTACCAATATCTAGCTACAAAGAAAACTTCAGTGGAACGCTTTCATTCATCAAAGTGAATCCCGATGATGGGCACATGAACATCGAATTCCAAATTATGGTACCTGGTTATGACTATGATTTAGCCAGTGGCGGTAAAGGTCCCTCACATGGTTGGGCCTTCTTCTCAAGCTACAATACGGAACAAGCCAACACCCTTCTCGAAGTGAATGCTTCAAAGAATGACAAGGATTTCATTGCTGCCGTTAACTGGAAATTGGCTGAAAAGTATCTGGCTGAAGGCAAGGGTCATAAACAACCAGCCGATTACTATCATAACTACATGGACCACAACTCACACTCTGCAGTTTCTGAGCAGAAAAAGAGTGTGACCGTCCTCTATCCTTCAGAATGCCCAGGTCTGATATATTATCTCCCCACACCAAAATCTCCCCACGGCGTCGATGTTGACCCCACAGGTGAGTACATTGTTGGTGGCGGCAAACTGGCCGCTGTCGTTTCTGTACATTCTTTTTCTAAGATGATAAAAGCCATTGAAGACAAAAAATTCATTGGCGATGCAGGTGGAATTCCCGTCCTCGATTTTGACGCAACCATTGCTGGTGAAGTCACCAATGTTGGTCTTGGCCCATTGCATACTGAGTTTGATGGAAAAGGGTATGCCTACACCTCTGCCTTTATTACTTCTGAAGTGGTTAAGTGGAAAATAGGAACCTGGGAAATTGTTGACCGAATTCCATCCTATTATTCAATTGGACACCTGATGATTCCTGGTGGCGGAAGCATGAAGCCATGGGGTAAATATCTGGTCGCTCTCAACAAAATGACCAAAGATCGCTATCTTTCTACTGGACCTGAATTAGCTCACGCCGCTCAGCTGATTGATATTTCAGGTGAAAAGATGAAACTGCTTTTGGATTTCCCAACAGTTGGTGAACCTCACTATGCTCAGGGTATTCCTGCAAATCTCATTCATCCCAATACTACCAAGATCTATGAGCTGGAAAATAACACCCATCCATATCGCACACTTAGCGAGAAGGACGCACGTGTTGAACGGAAAGGGAACGAGGTTCATGTCTACATGACCACCATCCGTACACACTTCAAGCCTGATAATATTGAAGGTATTCAAGTGGGTGATGTGGTTTATTTCCATGTGACAAACCTTGAGCAGGATTGGGATATTCCGCACGGTTTTGCCATGCAGGGAGCCATAAATTCTGAGCTGCTTGTCATGCCAGGAGCCACAAATACGCTACGTTGGGAGCCTAAAAAAGTTGGTGTATTTCCATTCTATTGTACCGACTTCTGTTCAGCGCTTCATCAGGAAATGCAAGGTTATGTGAGAGTTTCACCCAAGGGATCAAAAGTTCCAATCTCCTTTTAACTTAGATATATAAATCTGATGCTGGGGACCCTTGGTCCCCAGCCTTTCCAAATGAATGGATGGTATTGGAATGAACAAAAAATCAAGGTGGATATTAGCGGTGGGCGCCTTACTCTTAATCGGGACATATTTATTCCCGCTCTGGTCCATTACTGTCGAAGCACCACAATACCCGGAAGGCTTGGGAATCTATATTCGCATCAACACTGTTGATGGTCATGCAAAAAATGATCTCAAGAATTTGAATATTGTAAACCACTACATCGGCATGCAGGAGATCGTTCCTGAATCTATCCCCGAGCTAAAATATATGCCTGCAATAGTGGGCTTACTCATTGGATCAGGACTACTGGTTGCCTGGAAGGGTGGTAAAAAGACACTATACATATGGCTGGGTTTCTTTTCCCTCCTTGCACTGATTGGCCTGGTTGATTTTTATCTCTGGAATTATGATTTTGGTCATAATCTGGATACGGAACATGCTGCTATTCAAATAGAGGGGATGACCTATCAACCACCACTCTTTGGCACAAAAACCATGTTGAATTTTGTAACCACATCGCTTCCCTCGTGGGGTGGTATGGCTGCCTTTGCTTCAATCTTTATGGGATTTCTAGCTGCTTTCTTATCATGGAAAGACAAGCCGTCACAATGATCAAATCCATGGCTCCCATATCCGTATTGCTTATGACCATCCTGGTGATCAGCTGTGAACCAGCTGTCCAGGCCATCAACTATGGAAAAGATGGTTGTAGCTACTGTCGCATGACCATCGTAGAAGATCTTTATGGGTCGGAACTACTCACCACCAAGGGCAAGGCTCATAAATTTGATTCCATTGAATGCCTGGCAGCTTTTGTAATAAAAGACGAAGTGGCGACAGAGAAGATTCATAATTTGTATTTTACTGATTTTGAAGAAGCTGGAAATCTTTACCCCCTCCAGGAAATGATTTTTGTCCAGGCTAAAAAATTGAAAAGCCCCATGGGCTTGAATCTGTCCGCCTTTCGCACTCAGAAAACTGCCGATGACGTGGCCTTACTCTATTTTGGTGAGACCATGACCTGGGAACAGGTTAAAACCTATGTGGAAACCGCCTGGTTAAAATAGATGTTCCCGCTCCGCACCATACTGATCATCCCTATCATGAGTACTGCTTTGTGGGCAGGGCAGGTACAGGTCGGCTCTGATTATCATTACATCACAGTCTCGGAAGGTCTTGAAGCCTCTTTGTCTGGCGATACCGTCCTGGTCCATCCCGGAACCTATGTTGAAAGCGGTCTGATCATCTCGCACACCCTCACCCTGCTTGGCATTGACAACCCCATTATTGATGGAAACCATAGCGGCGAAATTCTCACCGTAACTGCAGATGATGTTAGAATTGAAGGCTTCACTTTTAAGGGCTCCGGTTTGAGTCACCTAGAAGAAAATGCTGCGGTTCGATTTGAAGAGACACGAGGAGGGAGGGTAAGCGATAATACATTTGAGGACAATTTTTTCGCAGTCTATATCTCTAAATCAGAAAAATGTATTATCGAGAACAATAGAATCAGTGGTCTGGCCAAGACAGAATCACGCTCTGGGAATGGCATTCACCTTTGGTACTGTAAGGATATAACAATTGAAGAAAACTATATTGAAGGTCATCGGGATGGGATATACCTGGAGTTTGTAGAGCAGTGTGTTGTCACCCATAACCATAGCACAAAAAATCTGCGTTATGGTTTACACTTCATGTTTTCAAATCATAATGAATATAATAACAACCAATTTGACAAGAATGGTGCCGGTGTGGCGGTGATGTATTCCCGTCATGTGGATATGCATAATAATGTGTTTGCAGATAACTGGGGAAGCTCCGCCTATGGACTACTCCTCAAGGATATCTATGACAGTAACATCACAGACAACCAGTTCAATCGGAATACTGTGGGACTTTATTCAGAGGCCTGCAACAGAATCCAGGTTGAAGGCAACAATTTTGAGAACAATGGCTGGGCGGTGAAGATTATGGCCAACTCCATGGACAATGTGTTTACCCATAATAACTTCCTCGCCAACACCTTTGACATTGCAACCAACAGTCGTCAGAATTTTAACGCCTTTAATCAAAACTATTGGAATAGATACCGGGGTTATGATCTGGATAAAGATGGCATTGGAGACGTTCCTTTTCGTCCGGTTAAGTTGTTTTCACTGCTTACGGAGAAAAATGAACCGACTCTCATGCTCATGCGCAGTATTTTTGTAGAAATTATGGATCTGGCTGAGAGTTATATTCCCATTCTTACACCGGCCACCCTCATTGATGCCGAACCCCTTATGAGAATCAACCCATGATTGATATCAAAGGTCTGGAAAAGCGCTTTGGACGTCTTGAAGTCCTCCGGGAGCTCGATGCGCAAATTCAGGAAAATAAAATTACTGCCATTGTAGGTCACAATGGTTCAGGCAAAACCACCCTAATCAAATGTTTACTCGGTCTTGATAAATACGATGGTGGCCACATCACCATCAAAGATTTTAAGCTCAATGGCGACTGGAGCTACCGGAGCCAGATTGGGTATATGCCGCAGGTCGCGCGTTTCCCTGAAAATCTCACTGCCACCGAGATCATTACCATGATCTCAGACCTACGGACGGGGTCAGTAACCCAGGCAGATGATTTGATAAGCTATTTTAGACTTTCAGATGAGATGTCCAAACCCCTTAAAAATCTATCTGGTGGGACACGACAAAAGGTAAATGCCATTGTTGCCCTCATGTTCAATCCTGATATTCTGATTCTTGATGAGCCAACCGCTGGTCTGGATCCTATTTCCAGTAGTCTCCTTAAAGACAGGATTGTTGCTGAAAAGGATGCTGGTAAAACGGTGATTATTACTTCCCATATCATGAGTGAGATCCAGGAATTGGCTGATACCATCCTCTATTTACTTGATGGAAAAATTTTCTTCGATGGTCCTGTGGATGAACTCATAGCCCAAACGGGTGAAAAGAACCTTGAACGTGCCATCGCCAAAATGATGTCCTGATGCTATGATGACCCTACTAAAGATAATCAAGTATCAACTTCATGACCTCCTTAGAGGTAAATGGTTCATTATTTATACAGCAGTATTCTTTTTGCTTACAGATGGACTTTTCCGATTCGGTGGTGATTCAGGGCAAGTATCCCTGAGTCTCATGAATGTGGTCTTATTCATTATTCCCCTGGTGAGCATTATTTTTGGCACCATGTTTTTTTACAACTCCAGGGAGTTTATGGAGCTGCTTTTATCTCAACCTATTAGTCGGATTTCACTATTTCTGGGGCTGTATCTTGGCCTCACCATACCCCTTTCAGCAGTTTATCTGGTTGGAGTAGGCGTGCCTTTCATTTATCACGCCGGGGTACAGACTGGTAGCCATTGGATTCTACTTCTTGTTGGAGTTTCCCTGACCTGGGTATTCACTGCTCTCGCTTTTCTCATTGCAGTATTGTCTGAGCAGCGTGTAAAAGGTGTTGGTATGACCATCGTTCTCTGGTTGTTTTTTGCCATTCTCTATGATGGTATTATCCTTTTTATACTCTTTGCACTGGAGGATTACCCTCTTGAAAAACTGACCCTGGCTTTATCCCTGTTTAACCCTATTGACCTGGGACGGATATTGATGTTGCTGCAATTTGACATTGCCGCTCTCATGGGGTATACCGGTGCTCTATTTTCAAAATTTTATGGAAATATGTTTGGTTCTGCCGTGGCAGTTTTCGCACTTTGGATGTGGTGTATAGGTCCAGTATGGCTGGGCTATCGGGCATTTTCGAAAAAAGATTTTTAGGATGAATACACAATGATACTATCTCGAGCAACAGAGTATGCAATCCGGCTCATTTTCTATCTCAGCGATCGTCAACCACTCGTTAAATACATCCGCATCAAGGATGTGGCCAAAGACCTTGATGTTCCTTATTACCAACTTGCCAAAGTGGCTAACACGCTCATCACAAATGAAATACTTAAATCGAGCACAGGACCAACAGGTGGCATAGATCTTTGTGACCATGCCAACAGTCTACCGCTTTCAGTCGTGTTGGAAATTTTCGGTGAAAAGGACATCTTCGATAAATGCATTCTGGGCCTCAAAGAGTGTTCCAGTGAGAACCCCTGCCCCATCCACAACGTTTGGGGAACGACAAGGGTCGAGCTCAAAGCCACTTTTTTTGATAAGACTCTGGGTGAATTGAAGGCTGATGCGCTACTCCCAGTTTTTAAAAACCTGAATAATTGAAATTAATCAAGTAGGAGAGATAAAATGAAAAACGTAATAATCATGCTGGTTTTAAGCTTTGTTGTGCTGGTAGTTTTCGCATGTTCAACAAGTGAAGACACAGCAATGGCAAAAACCGAGACCTTCGCCAAAGATCATAGCCAGGCAGGTGTGAAGGATGATGTCTCAGATCCAAATATACTCCAGATCGCCCTGGGAAGCCCTGACCATACCACTCTGGTGGCAGGTGTTGTGGCAACTCAGCTGGAAAATGTTCTGGTCGGTGCCGGCCCCTTGACGGTTTTCGCACCAACAAATGCTGCCTTTGATAAACTGCCTAAAGGTACTCTGGAAACACTATTAAAACCTGAGAACAAATCAAAACTGGCAGCGATTATCACATCTCATGCTTCCCCGGGTACATTTATGGGAGAGGGTTTGAAAGATGGTATGCAGCTTTATATGGCCACAGGTCACTATGTTGATGTAAAGGTCACCGAAGAAGGAACCTTCGTCAATGGCAGCAAAATCCTGGCTACAGTGGATGCAACAAATGGCGTGGTTCATGTAATCGATGATGTCTTTTTGATTGCTGCTGGATAAACGCATAAGTTGATTTTTGGTGAACCCCCGGTCTAAACCAGGGGTTCGCCTTCCAAAGTAAATGCCGCTTCATCATCATCCCTAAAAGAGCGCTTCTTCACGTTGCTCAGAATGACATTCTGAATATCTTCAAAGCATAATGCAATCCTTTGAATCATTCACAATTCCAGCACACACTAAGGTCAACCTGTGCTTGCGCGTGCTGGGTAGAAGAGAGAATGGTTACCATGATCTGGATACAGTATTCCAGGAAATGGACTGGGGTGATATTGTCCATTTTGAACCAGCTGATAAATTCAGCTTCAGCATGACCGGTCTACGCTTTGATGACGGGGGGAATAATATTTGTCTGCATGCTGAAAAACTATTCAGAGATGCAACTGGAATTACGCTTCCTGTAAAGATAACTCTGGAGAAAAAAGTACCACCTGGGTCTGGAATTGGAGGGGGTAGTGCCGATGGTGCTGCCATACTCAAAGGCTTGAATAAGACCGCAGGATTTCCCCTGTCTAATGAGCACTTACTGGAGCTGGCCCTGGAGTTGGGTGCTGATGTACCATTTTTTATCGAGGGTGGGTTGCAGCGAGGGCTGGGTGTCGGTGAGAAACTTGAGAGGCTGGAATCAGGCTTCAAGGGGTTCATACTCCTCATTATTCCGCCCATTCATGTCTCTACAAAACAAGCGTTTGAAGCACTAAAAATACCATTGACACCCCCTAAGGCACCGTTTACTTTTGGCCGCCTTTTAGAGAAGGCAACACTGGTACGGTTTTTTGATAACGAATTTGAATCTGTAGTTTTTCATATACATCCAGAAATTGGCGCGCTTAAAAGCGAGCTCCTGAATCAAGGAGCATATTTTGCCAGTTTGTCGGGTAGTGGCTCGACTGTGTATGGCATCTTTGACAGCCTTGATCAAGCAAAGGCTGCTCAATCGTTTTTTATAAACCGTTACCATACCCAGATCACCCTCCCCGTCATCTAAATATTGCCTTCCGGGATCGTTCAATGGTAGGACACCAGCTTTTGGAGCTGGTCATGGGGGTTCGAATCCTCCTCCCGG
>JADHUM010000056.1 GCA_016784545.1 Candidatus Neomarinimicrobiota bacterium | reverse complement strand
CTCATCAGGTAAGTATTCCACATATTAACATGCTCAGTGAGGCACTGGAAATCACACTGGAGAAAGTTTTTCTGAACGTTCAAACTCTTGGGAATATTGGTCCGGCAGCATTACCAATAACCCTAAAAATGGCTGAAGAGGCTGGCCAGTTGGTCAAGGGCAATCATGTTGCCCTCCTTGGTATTGGTAGTGGTTTGAATTGTACTGGTATGAGTGTGACCTGGTAAAAAATTTGCGGTAAATTTCTTTAAGTAAAATGTTAAGGGGATGTGGGATTTCGCCCCAATACATTATCCATAACCCAATTTGTTCTTGAGGCACTTGCTCCAGTACTTGGGCACCTGCCAACACCTCGAAGCTCATCGACAACAAGTTGAATCAAGGGTTGCTGGATGTGTAGCGGGTTCGGAATATTGAAATGCTCCACACCACTTTGTGAGCGGACAGAAACTACGTCTTCTGCGAAATGTGTATATTCAACCTCTCCTGTCGTACCAATAATTTTGGTTAGATCAATATCTTCACCATAATTAAAATTCCAGATACCACTCCCTATTAATCCATTCTCAAATTGGAATTCAGCTTCGACAAAATCCTCAGCTTGGTAATGCTTCCCATTATTGGCAATTATTCCTGATGCGCTGCTGATATTCCCCAGCAAATATTGTAAGAGGTCAAAGATGTGGGACCCCAGGTCACAAAAATAACCACATCCAGCAACTTCAGGGTCAACTCGCCAGTTAGATTCTCCAGAAATATCCATAGCCTTAGCAGAATGAAGTAGCCTGATTTGAACTTCTTGAATCTCTCCCAGTTGTCCTGATTCAATTATTTCTTTTACTTTTATAAAGCGGGGGAGTGCTCGACGATAATAAGCCACAAAGAGGGGGACCTCATGCTTTTTGCAGATTTTTATCATCTCCTGACATTCTGCATAACTATTGGCCATGGGTTTTTCTACATAAACTGGTTTCCCAGTCTGGGCGGCCAGTTGTGTGTAGTGCAAATGTGAGTCAGGAGGAGTGGCGATATAGATGGCATTAATATCGGGATCGTTTACCAGTTTCTGCGCACCATCATACCATTTCCGAACACCATGGCGTTTGGCAAAATCTTCAGCCAGTTGTCCATCTCGACGCATGACTCCAACTAGATCGGAATGGGCAACATTTTGAAAAGCTGGACCACTCTTAACTTCCATGACATCACCACAACCAATACTGCCCCAACGGATATCCTCCATGCACCACATCTCCTCTTTATCAGAATACATTTCTGTATTGAAAAATGTGCAGCGAACGTATCTTGTGCTGTTGTAAAAATCAATGAGGATTATATATGAAATCATTCAACAAGACACTCATCCTTTTTATTTGCGCTATTTTACCAGTCGTGACTTTGGCAGATGATAAAGTTGTCATCGATCTCAAGGTGCCCCTTGTTGAAACCGCTGATCTCGCTCCCGCTCAGGCTGGAGCTACTGTTTACCTGATGAAATCTGAGTGGGCCACGGTTTCTGAAATCAAAGAGGATGTTGCAGTTTGGATGACGGGGTATGAGCGCAAAAAGAATTTTCTAGGACAGCAAGTAGTGTCTCTCACCCTTGAAGTGCGGGAACCATCCAGTATTCGGACGGGGAATCTCATCAAGAAACAGACTGTTACAGTCCGCTATCGAGTAAGTGCCTCGGATACAGCGCGGTTCAAACAAGATTTCTTGAATGAGCTAGATGATCTATCTCAAGAATTACAAATAGAGGCATATTTCTTAGGGGTGAAAATTGAATCTGTCTTGAGGGGCATTCTTAAATAATTCAATTGAGTCGACTACATTGATTTACTCTGATCAGTAAGGGGCGGGTAGAACAAAAAGTCAAATGCTTTAAGCTCTCGACGCATTTTCATGATCTCCAACTTTTCGTAAATGTCGAATAAAATTTCCCAGAATGCAGGGCTGTGATTTTTTTCCCGTGTATGTGCCAGTTCGTGAACTAAGACGTAATCCCGCAAGTAATCCGGCAGGAAATACAATTTTTGATTCAGACTGATATTGTCATGAGCTGAGCAAGAGCCCCAGCGACTTTTTTGATCTCTCAGTGAGACCTTGTTATAGCTGAAGTCATGTTCTTGTGCGAGTTCATATAGTCTTGAGGTTAGGGAGTGTCTGATCTGAGATTTGCTGGTTGAATTGTGCAATGAATAGTGTTCGATGGACTTTTGCTCTGTGATCCGAGCCCGCTCCAGGGCCTGACGAATCCATGAGCGCTTGCTATTCATAAAACTACTGGCTTTTTTCAAGGAGATGCCTGTGGGGAATTTTACTACTACACCCCTAAATGGTTGAACAAAAATGTGAATTGACTGAACGTTCCTCACTGCAGTAAAATGGATATCACCAAATTCTGGATCAGTAAGTATTGATATGTTAGAGTGCTGAGCTTTAGTTCGGGAGAAGATGTTCACTCACCTGGGTCAATTCACGGGTTTTAGTGATTATTGATGGGTAGCTGAGTTTAAGAATCTGTGCCATCCGCTGTTTATTATACCCATATTTTTCATAGAGGTAGTGGATGATTTCCCGCTCAAAAATGCTGTTGATGGCATCCCAGGACAGTTCCTCATGCTCCTCAATAAAGTTGAAGAGACTATGATTCTCTGTGGTGCTTGAATTGGTTTTTTCTGGAAGCTGATAACCCCGTTTTTTAAGACGGTCCTGGAGCGAGTATAAGGTGGAAGCAGGCATATTCAATTTTGCTGCCATGACTTTGCTATTTGGCTGAATTTTATGATGATAGCAAATCAATTGGTGCTGAAAAATATCCTTGATGTCTTTCCATGGTTTTCCCTGAGAAAAAGCGAAACGATCCACAGAATCCTGTTTACCTGACAGGGGTTTAGAAGGTCTTTTTTGGCCAATGAATCTCACATATGCATCCACCACATCTTTACGATCCCCAGTGAGACTAATTCCGTGACTTGCATAGCGTATTGCGTGCTCATAACCCTGTCGATAGTAATATTCGGCCTGTTCGTGGTCTTTGAAGTGATTCTCATAAGTCTGACCGAGATAGTGAAATTCACCTGGGACATTGGGAATAGCGTCGAGCTTTGTACTTACCTTCAATGCATTTTTCATATAATCAATTGACTTATCAATGTCAGATCTCGCTTTAGCCAATAGAGCTAAATTTTCGTTCAGCATTGGTAGAATTGGGTCATAATCACCCTCAATTATTATTGCTTTATATACTTGTTCAGCTTCATCAAGTTTATTTTCTTTATAAAGAGCAAAGCCAAGGGCATTCTTTAATTGCTTAAGATTTACCGTTAAATTCATTTTGTTAGCAATTCTGATCGCAGAATTATAATATTTGTAAGTTGATTTAAAATCGTTCCGAATTCTGGATAGTATGGCTGCAGCCCTATAGCCAATACAAGCTAGTGTCCACAATCCGTTTTTCTCAAGCGATTTAACATTAGATATTACATTTGATACCGGAAAATTCACCCATTTTGCTTGATTGACTGCAATTCTATAGTCAAAAGCCAATTCAAAAGTATCGATTGAAGTCAGATTTTTTCCCATCAATAAATATGGTAATGCTGATAGGTAATGTCCGATTTTTTCATGATGACTAGTCAAAACATAATAATAAAGGGCAGTTATTTCAGATTGAATACTCTCATTTAGAAAATTCTGATGAGAGAAAATTAATTTAGATGCTTCAACTAATCTTTTATGACTTTCAAAATCTTGTCCAGAAATTGACATAATTCGTGCTTCACCAATTTCTAGGAGTGGCAATCGCCAATCATTTAGTTGGATATCGTTTCTAAGAGTTTTGTATAATTGCTCTGTCTTGGTAGAATTACCAAATCCTAACATGAGAAGAAATTCCCAATATTCAGAATCCCTGCCTTTTAATTTAATAGATTTTAGATATGTGCTGAGATGATCGATGCCTTGGAGTTCTGATTCCATAGGAATCAAGTTAACCCCAATTGATAAAAACGAAAATAGCTAACTTATATGAAGTATTTCGTGATTAGCCCTCAACACCCGAGGCAAATAGAAAGGGGGGTATGAGATATCGTTCTGGCAATCTGGCTATAATTTGACCTGAGTCATCCCTGGCCAAAATTTCGCATGCGACCTTGCGACCAGCAATTTTTTTTTCAAGTTCTAACTTGGCTAGAATGCCTGAAAGCGTAGAGGTTGAGGGCTTGTCCATGCCATGAATTTTTACTTTTGCTGCATATTTATCTGTAAGTCGATGTTCATCTTCAAACTGAACGTTCATTACAAAAGTATTGCCATCAACTATACTGGTAACCAATCCGGAGATTATCTTATTTTTTATGGCTGGCATTTCCTGTCCCAATCTGTAGGGAGAGCGGGAGGGTAGCGGTTGCTTATCTTGATTAATGACACGCATGATGGGGGGGACGCTGGATTATGAACGTTTTGACTTTATTTGACATGAATAGGTTGACTTCATAAGTAGCTGAAATGTATTCACTCCCATTCATATAGACAATAAAAATATTTATATATTATAAAATATATTATACATTATAATAAAATTGCTATATTGGAACCGGAGGAAACACTTAAAAAGGAGAGTTAAAGATGAGAATTACAACAGTGGTTTTACTGGTATTATTTTTAATCATCGGTTGCGAAAATCCACAGGACCTGTCAAACGAACAGACCTTATACAAGGGGCAAGTTGTACAGAACGGACCGGCTCCATTCTTACAAAATGGGAATAACCTGGCTAAGGATGGTAGCGGAGTTTTAGTCCTTGCTGAAGAAATTCCAAATGGAATTGTTTATGGACTAGATGGTGACCCCACGGTTTATACTGCTGAGGGTGGCGAAATTCTTCCCATAAAAAGCTGGGTAGGCAATGCGAATGAGAATCCACTCGAAGTGAGTCTCACCTCTAAAGTGGCCATCAAGTTTGAATCCTTGACCAAGGTCACCATCGTTGAAGCTCTAAACATGATTTATGTTGACGAGAATGGGATTGAGGTCTTATTTTCAGGCAGTGGAATAATCAACACCACAGATATTTCAACTGGCACAAGTGGTATTGCAGTTCTGATTTGTACGGTTGAATTTTCTATCGGTGGTGAGGGTGGTGAAATAGGGTAAATAATTGTTGGATTTAACCTATTAATTCCATTATTTAGGACACATAATGCAAAAATCTGTTATTAAAAGACCAAAAACCAACGAGTGGCTTGAGTTTATCAGCCGTCTTGGGTTGGTCAGTATTGAGGATGCCCGCAATGTTTTCCTCTCTGGTGACTATTCACAGATTTCAGATCTTCATCAAAAGGCACTATTCGCTGCAGGTCGTGGAAAAACCCTGAGTCTTGAGGGCAACCTCATCGGTTCAAAATTGACCCTGGATGAAGCTCAGCTCTTGGCTGAGACCAGCAACGCAGAGCGTGGATATCCTGTTAGAGATGAAGTCCTGGCATATATCAATTATGAACGGGGTGTGTTCTTTGAAAAATTTGGAGAATATCATTCTGGTTTAAGCCTTTACCGATCGGCAAAACGTCTGGCAGAATCCATTACGTTGAATTCAGTGATAGATTATCAATTGTCAGCACACTTGCTCCAGGCGGGTGCAGGTGAAAAATTAGAGGAAGTTAAGAATTGGATTCAATTTTTCCATGACCACGAAATGCAAATCATGCATTTGGTTTCAATCAGAAGATTGGCGAAATATTATCGTGTAGAAAAAGCGTATTCCAAGGCCAAAAAATTGCTTGCTGAGGGAAATGAATTTGCCCTGAAGTTCGAATATCCCTTCATGGTTGAGCAAATAAAAAACTCATTTGGCTACTTGATCTTCCAGATGGGTGAGATACAGGAAGCTCGCAAGATTTTTCAGGATCTCATGGAAGGGGTCCAAAGTCGCTATTTATATGCAACCATTTTGGAAAATCATACCCTGACTTATTATAGTGAAGGTGATTATGAGGCCGCTGTCCACTATCTTGGGCAGGCTATTGATCATAGTCAGAAATATGATATCCTCTCTCAAATACCTGATGAATGTTTGTTTATGGGTGATATGCAAAGAGACAAACTTCAACACCCTGACGTTGCAACCAAATACTATGAGATAGGATCCCGGGTTGCTCTAAAGATGGCAGAACATGGCTTTAGTTTAAAAGGTGACAGACTGGAGGTCGTTCAACGCTTTAATGATCGACCGAAGGTTGGCTATAGCATTCCAGACACCATAGGTCCCCCTGCAGAGCCATTTTCTTTTGCCTTGGGACAATCCTGGAAACAAATCAACGACGTATTTCAGTTCCATCTCATACAAAAACACCTGGAATCCGACATTATCATCTCAGAACTTCCAGCAAAGCTCGATTTAAAAACCAGCACTTACTATGCAATCAAGCGTCGTTTAAGCCAACACGGATTTGACTTTGAAAGTATCCCATCTAAGATTCCGGTGAAATTGCAAAGCCACGAGTTAGTAGCCTTGAATACCTATGTCGGTGGTCTCACTGAACTCACTTGGAACAAGGCCAACGAACAGTTTGAGAAGGAAATAATCGAGTATCTTTTCAAACAGGTTGGATATCAGAAAACGAAGCTGGCCAAGGAATTGGATATTAGTTATCCCACCGTCCTACAAAAAACAAAATCACTTAAGAGGGTGTAACTTTATCCACATAAGATTGTAACATCATATCTGCAACAATGTATGACTCTCATACATCCTCCCTGAGCCCCGATTAACCGGGGCTCATTTGTTATCCGATTTTCCTCATAAGCCACATGAGGGAAGTCTTGTAACACCCAGTATCATACTGGTAATGAGACATTTTTATGATTAAGTTAATTAGTATTTGCCGATAATAAGTGTGAAGTCAAATTATAAGCTATCTTTACTCGATGTAATGAAATTTTGATGCGATGATTGGATAAGAAAATCTATGCGCTATTATGAGTTGATTGGATTAAAGAGAGAACCATTCTCAATGACTCCCGATCCGGAATTCTTTTTCGAATCGAAAGCGCATGGTGAAATCCTCAATCGTCTGGAAATCGCATTGAGATTGAACCGAGGTCTTTCCGTCATCATGGGTGGCATTGGGACTGGAAAAACGACCCTGTCACGTCTGCTGCTCAGCCGTTTTATAGATTTCGGTAAAGATTTCCAGTTTTATCTCATTATGGATCCCACCTGGGAGAATACTCGTGAGTTTCTGGTATATTTAAAACGATTATTTGGACTGAGAGGTAGTTCCCTTTACCAGTCTGAGATGCTGAACCAACTCGAAAATTTCCTCATTGATACGGCCATTAAAAAAGGTAAGCAAATCGTGCTAATTATTGATGAAGGCCAAAAAATGGGCACAGAGCAAATTGAGGTTATCCGAACTCTGCTCAATTTTGAGACCAATAGCCGGAAATTAATTCAAGTGGTTATCTTTGCTCAACCCGAATTCAAAGAAGTCGTTTCCGCCCACGAAAATTTTAAGGATAGGATCGCCTTTGGGGCAACAATTCCTGCTCTGGACAGGGAAGATACCATCGCCTTTGTAGACTTCAGAATAAATGAAGCGGGTTATGAGGGTGATGAACCTCTATTTTCCCAGGAAGCCAAGGAGATGATTTACCAGCATACTGGTGGCTATCCCCGAAAAATTGTAAATATGTGCCATCACCTCATTGTTGACATGTTGGTCTATAATAACAAATCAGTGGATGGCGCTGCCGTATTAAATCGCATCAACAGTGATGATAATAATTATGCCGGCTGACGAAAAAGATTCTGCGGCGACCAATCGTCTGTTGGATCTGTTAAGGTCTCAGCAGACTGGTAAATCGACCACCGAGGGAAATGCCAGTGGCACCGTGGACGCCAATACACCTCCTGAAAAACAAGAGGGTTCCAAGGAAAAGAAATCAACATCACCTGCAGTAAGCACGAGCATTGTACCTGATACCATTGTTGATGAAGTCCCTCCCAAAGAAGAAAAATCTGCATCTGATAGCTCTGATGAAATCAGAGCAAAACTAGGGAAACTCACTGCAAAAAAAGCCGACGTTCCACCAACTGAAGAACCCATTAAAGATGAGGTAGTTGATACGGAAGCTGTTCCCCAGGGAATAGCTGCTGATTTAATGGATACTCCTCAAGATGTTGAATCAGAGCCATCAACAGATCCTGATAAAGTTGCATCGCATGATAGTGATATCGACTTGGAAGAAAAATCCCAGCTCATAGATCCAACCTATTTTCAAATTCATAAAGATGTTCCCAAGCCAAATAAGGTCATTGATCTTTTCTACGAATTCAGCAATTGGGCTTTTGGCGTTAGAAAAAAAATCACTTTTCAATGCACTCCAGAATCCATAAGAGTCCTCAAGACCGTCTCAGCTGGCAATCGCAATGTTGTGGAAAGTATGGATGTATACCCGCTTCCATTTGAAATAGATGATGAAAAGATCACCCATCGAGATGAACTGCTCACCTACATTTTAGACACGTTCGATGCAAAGCTCTGGAAGAAGGATACCATGTTCCGCATGTATTCTTCCTTTATAGAAACACATACAAAAATATTTAAAGCACCTCCAGTGAAGGGCAAGGAGATCGCTGAACTCATTACCTGGACCGCCAAAAAGAATCTCCCTTTTAGCAGTGACAATATCAACATCGACCATATGGTGTTGGATTCTGAAAAAGGAGAGCTCAAGAAGAATATCATTATTGGTGTGGGTAACAATGAATCCATCACCTTTATGTCAGATCTATTTAAAAAGAAAAAGTTTGACCTTCAAAATGTGACTACGATTCCTTTTATCGATTGGGAAACGTTTAAACATTGTTATCCAGATCGTCTACGGGGTTGTATCGCCATTGTACATATGAATCAAAATGAAACCACCATCACCATGGTCAAGTCAGGTCGAATGGAGTTCACGCGTGAGATGGCGGTTGGGGTGAAAGATTATCATAAAGCTCTGATTCAAAGGGTTATGGTAGGTAATGATGCTGTTAATATTACTGAAACAATGGCCACTGAATATCTCATGCGATATGGAATCCCCATCGATACGGATCAGGACATTCCGGAAACGGGGATCAGTCTATACAAGATTTCAATTTTCCTGAGACCTATCGTTGAAAGAATGACCAGCGAAATAAACCGATCCTTGGATTATTTCCGAAAACAGGTGGCTGACGTGGAGTGTCAGGAAATCTATCTTACTGGACCGGGAGCTGCCATCCCCAACCTGGTAGAAGTATTTGCAATCCAGCTTGAACGAACCACGGAGCATTTGAATCCCCTCCGACAGGGAGATTTTGAGTTTTCAGATCAGTTTGAATTAGATCATCAGCTGATACCAATTTTTGCCACGAATTTTGGCCTGGCCCTGAAAACCTCAGAAGGTATCAACCTTCTACCAATTGCACGGAAGCAACATTTCCAGTTCAAGGTCTTTAATAAATTGAGCATTTTTCTCACGACAATTCTGATTCCCATATATCTTCTTCTCGGCTATTTCGCATACATGGAAGAGAATGTCCTGGAAGAAAGTGTCGCAAATATGAACAGGCAGTGGCAGAAATTATCTGAGCAATCCCAGGAATATTTCATCATGCTTGACGATCTTGAGTTTCTAGGAAATTATTGGGGATTTTTAGAAAATGATGGCATCAATTCTGAAAATCAGATAAAACTTTTAAAACTGATTTCATCAGAAATCCCTGACAACATTAAGGTGACCTCTCTCGTTTTCAGACCGGCAAGTTCCAAAGAAGCAGGATCAGTTATTAAGCAGGCAGCCCATGTTGACCGTATTGCCTTGAGTGGGATAGTCAATGCTCATGCTGGAATTGCAGATATTCAACTCACGAATTTTATCATGCGTCTTGAAAGTTTAAACATGTTCACCAGTATTGATCGAGAGGGCTCACCCAGTTCAGATGACTCCAGGCTCCTGTTTACACTGAAAATTGGCATAGGTGTCAAGTGAATCGAAACATTTTCTTCGGAACAATATTTTTCCTGCTCTTGGCAACAGGCGGGTGGTTCTATTACACCGTGGCAGTGGCGGGTGCCAGCATATCTGATCTCGAAGTTGAGTTGGCAGTCATTAATAATCGCTTTGATGAATTGGCCGGGGTAACTGAGAGTTATGATGAGTTCAAGCTCAGGTTTAGTGAAAAGATTGAGCATTTTGATACACTTAAAACCGTCGTTCCTGACAATCAGGACTATGGTTCTGTGCTAGAACAAATTCGTCAAATATCTGAGCGCCACAAATTGCAAATCCTAAGCTTCGAGCCCTCTCTAAATGATACCTATCCAGCCCTGTTTACTGAGATGAAGATTCCCAAAAATCATGTGAAGTGTTATCCATTGCAAATAAAGTTTTATGGAGACTTTCTCACAATCGGCGCCTTCCTGGATGATCTACTTGAAATGCACCACCTGGTGAATATCGCAAATATCAAACTGGAAACCGAGATGGAATACGGTGGCATGTTGACCTGCGAATTAAACTTATACACCTACATTTTCATCGAAGGAGCCTAGTTTAGTGTTTAAGCAATTAAATGCTCGATCCGCCATACTCCTGGCAATCTTATTAAGCGCCATGATATACGGATTATTTGATGCTGGGATTATTGGTTCTGGTTCTGGAGATGGGGATAATTTGTTTGGGCTGGCAACAGGCGGATCTTCAGAACCGGCCTCAGCTCGTGAAGTTTCTGAATCCAGGACCTCGGCACCGCTTAGATCATTAGTCTGGAGGGGTGGCTGGGAGTCAGATCCATTTTTTTATGCTGAAGCTGAGACAACCAATGCGCTGGGCGGAGGAATTCTTGGTTCCTTATTTGGGAATTTAGATGGGGATGATGTACCAAGTCTTGATTTAACCGGTATATCATGGGTCGGAAATGTTGGGATGGCACTGATTAATGGAGATATATTGGAAGAAGGAGACAGGGTGGCCGGATACCAGATCACCAAGATCGCATTTGATCATATTATCTTGCGAAGAGGAACCAGTATTGTAAAGGTCAATATGGATGAATAATAAATTTCGTTATATCATATTTGTGGCACATCTACTTTGTGCGTTCACTCTTTCTGCAGCTCCTAAAACAGTATTGAACTGGGTTTCTACCTTTGTGGCTAATGGTGAGGCCGGTCTTGAGATATCCCTTTCCAATCGCGTTGATTTTCGGGAAAGTGTTGGGCAATCACCCCCAAAAATCACACTGACTTTTCCTAAAACCAGCCTGGCGCAGGACAATTTTACCCGTACAACCAACGTTACGCCCCTCATGCGTCTTTCTGTAAAGAAAAACCCCTACGATGATGATGAAGTCATAGTTGAGATGCTCTTTTCCAAGATTCCCCAATACACAACTCAGTGGCTGGGAGATGATTTACTGTTAGTGTCCTGGCCTGAAGTTCGGGAAAGAAAAGCGCCAAGACGTCGGGATCGACGAGCAGATTTGCCTGGTACCATCAGCATGAATTTTAAAGGTGCTGATATGATTGACATCCTGCGACTTCTGTCAGCTCAGCACCAAATCAATATTATCACTGGACCTGAGGTGGAGGGTGAAGTTACAGTGTCACTGAAGGATGTCGATCTTTGGACATCTCTCGACGCCATTTTAAAAGTGAATGGATATGACTGGTTCCAACAGGGAAATATTGTTGTGGTTAAGTCAGCTGATGAAGAAATGTTTGGAGAGCTTGATACCCGAGTATTCAAAATGAATTATGTGGATGCCAGCGCCGTCTCATCTGCGCTTTCAAGTGTTTTAAGTGAGAAGGGTCAAGTTCAACTCTATTCACCTGTCATGGCCGGAACCGCTGGAGGCGGGGGTGGCGGAGGCGGGGGTGGTGATGCCGCTGGAGGCGGAGGCGGCGGAGGCGGTGGTGGTGCGGCTGCTGGTGCCTTAGGCGGTGGAGGCGGTGGTGCGGCCGCTGGCGGCGGTGGTGCTGCTGGTGGTGGCGGTGGAGCCACTGGTGGAGCAGTTTACGACCATATTGTCATCACAGATTTAGCTCAAAATTTTGACCGTATTCAAAGTATTATCAATGAATTGGATAAAAAAATTCCTCAGATCAATATTGCTGTAAAATTTATTGAGACCAAACTTACTGATGATGAACGCCTTGGAATAAATTGGGATTTAAGAACCAGTTTGACAGGTCCCAGCATTCAAGCTGATGCCGGGACAGTAGAAAATTTGATTGAGCTTGGAACTACAATATTAAGTAGTGGGAGCCAACTGAGACTTGCAACACTTAGCATCCCTATGTTTTCTTCTCTCCTTGAGTTAATGGGATCCGATGCTGATACGAGACTGCTTCAGGAACCCCAGGTCACGACTTTTGAGAATACCACAGCCGAAATTGCCATTGGTACTTCTTACCCCGTACTCATACCTGGCTCAGATGCTACAGCCTTTGGCGCTGAAACCTATCAATTTGAAGATGTTGAAATTAATGTTTCTCTCAGTGTGACCCCCCGAATCAATGAGGAGCGGTTCGTGAGTCTGAACCTGAGTGCCACAGTGCAAGCGCTAGTTGGTTTTGCCGGACCTAATTCGGATCGGCCTATTATTTCGGATAGATCAACTACAACTCGGGTTATGGTTGGGAATGGGGAGACTCTGCTTATCGGTGGTTTAATCTTTGACCAGGTGAATGAGTCTACAACTTCTCCACCCCTTATTGGTAGCATTCCCTTTTTGAAAAGATTTTTCACCCATACGCGTACATCTACCGAGCAGCGAGAATTGCTCATATTTATTACTCCGAATATCATCAATAAATAGAGAGACATCTAATGGAACTGGAAATACTGGATTTACTGATTTTCATGAGGGAAAGTGGTGCTTCAGATCTTCACTTACACCCCTTTTCCAGGCCAATTGTCCGTGTAGATGGTGAAATGCGAAAAACGGATATTCCGCCTATGCTTCCTGAGGATCTGCATATTCTCATATATGGTATTATGACCGAAGTACAGCGTAAAACCTTTGAAGAAGATATGGAGTTGGATTTTGCAGCTGACTTTAAAGGTATCGGTCGCTTCAGAGTAAATGTGTTTAAGAGTATCCATGGTGATTCAGCTGTTCTCCGGAGTATCAATGAAAAGGTATTTTCATTTGAAGACCTGGGCTTACCTGTGGGTCTCAAGGACATGGCTCACAAGGACAAAGGTCTTTTTTTAGTGACGGGACCTACTGGAAGTGGAAAATCTACAACCCTGAACACCATTATCGATTATATCAATCGAACCCAAAAAAAACACATCATCACCATTGAAGATCCTGTGGAATTTACCCATACCAGCCAACAATCATTGATTACCCAAAGAGAGGTTGGTACCACAACACATGGATTTGCACAAGCCCTGCGAGCTGCCCTCAGAGAAGACCCTGATGTGATTGTGGTAGGTGAAATGCGAGATCCTGAGACCACTGCCCTAGCCGTCACAGCGGCAGAAACAGGACACCTGGTTTTTGGGACCCTCCATACAGTCAATACCACAAAAACTCTGGATCGGGTCATTGATCAATTTCCTGCGAATCAGCAGGACCAGATCAGGATCATGATCAGCGATACCATCGTGACAATTTTATCTCAAATGCTCCTCAAGAAGAAGGGTGGGGGACGAGTGGCTGCTTTTGAAGTTCTCACAGGGACTCCTGCAGTAGCGAACCTAATTAGAGAAGCCAAAACATTCCAGCTTCGTTCTATTTTACAGATGGGATCCGCACAAGGTATGATGACCCTCGAGCAATCCTTGGGTGCTTTGGTAAAAGATGGTCATGTTGATCTCGAAGCAGCACTTCAAGTTGCCGCATTTCCTGAAGATCTTGAGAAATTGGTGGAGGGCTAATTATGTATTCCTTACAGGATTTGCTGTCCGTGATGTCTGAAGCGGAGGCTTCTGATCTGTACGTCTCCGTGGGTGCCTTCCCCATGCTGAAAATTTCTGGTGAAGTTTACCCCATTGAAAAAGAACAACTCACAGTTGAAAATTTGGAGGGTTTGAAGAACGAGATGCTTAATGAGGAGCAACTCAATGAATATCACGAACAAAAGGAGTTAGACTATACCTTAAGTCTCGCCGGTGTTGGTCGATTTCGAGTAAACTTCTTTCGTCAGCGTGGTACTGATAGTTTTGTCGTAAGGCAGATTGTATCTACCATAAAAACATTGAGCGATTTGAATCTTCCTCCCATTCTGGCTGAACTAGCTTTGAAAGATCGGGGCCTTGTCTTGGTAGTAGGTTCAACCGGTTCAGGAAAATCCACCACTCTGGCCGCCATGATCGACTATCGCAATGCCAATAAATCTGGTCATATCCTGACCCTTGAAGACCCCATTGAATTTCTGCATCCCCATAAGAAAAGTCTCGTGAACCAACGCGAAGTAGGGCACGATACACTCTCCTTTCATAAGGCACTAAAGTCTGCACTCCGCGAAGCACCGTCTGTTCTATTGATTGGTGAAATCCGCGACCGAGAGGCCATGGAATCAGCTTTAAATTTTTCTGAGACCGGCCACCTGGTATTCAGTACGCTACATGCCACAAATACGTCGCAAACCATTGACCGCATTCTTAGCTTTTATGATAGATCAGAGCAAGATCTGGCTCAAATGCAACTAAGCCAAAATCTCCTCGCTATTGTAGCTCAGCGTTTGATTCCAATGGAAAATGGCAAATTGACAGCTGCACTTGAAATATTGGTCTCCACCGCGCGCATAAAAGATTTGATCCAAAAGGGCAGTATAGATCTACTTCCCGTAGCTATAAAATCAGGAGCCTCTGAATCGATGCAGCTCTTTGATCAGGCTCTGTACAAGTTGTATAAAGATAAGAAAATTAGTGAAATGACAGCAATAGATTCTGCTGATCATCCAACAGACTTGAAATTAATGATCTCATCCACTGAGCAAAGAGAACCTACTCAGGAAATAAATCTTCTGGATGATGATAAAGAATCGCAAAAGGATTGATGATGGCTAAAAAACGTATTTTGATTGTTGATGATGAAAAATTTTTTATTGAACCAGTCAAGCGCCTTCTTGAGAGTCTGGACTACGAAGTCTTCGAGGCTTTAGATGGTATTTCGGGGCTTTCCAAAGCCCGTGAGGTGAAACCTGATCTCATTATGTTGGATTTAATGTTGCCTGGAATGAATGGATATCAAGTGTGTCGTCTGTTAAAATTTGATGAACAGTTCAGAGATATTCCCGTGATTATTGTTTCTGCGAAAGACGGTGAACGGGATAGAGAAGTAGGCACACAGAGTGGCGCAGAGCTATATCTTGTGAAACCTCTCAACTATCAAACTTTCCCAGCTGAGCTGGAAGCCCTGCTGTAGAATGCCTGTATGATTTCCTTTTTTGTCATTCTTTTTGGACTACTCATTGGAAGTTTTATTAATGTAGTGATCTATCGCTTTCCTCGTGGAGAATCAATTGCTTTCCCAGCCTCTCACTGCACGAGTTGTGACCACAAGATTAGACCCTGGGAAAATATCCCTCTGGTCAGCTACTTGTTTTTGGGTGGGAAATGCTCATCTTGTAAAACCCACATTGCCTGGCGTTACCCACTTGTGGAATCCTTAACTGCTTTCGTTTTTTATCTCACCTATCTCAAATTTGGCCTTACCTGGGATCTACCAGTATTTGCTTTGTTTGGAGGCCTCCTTATTGCCATTGCCTTTATTGATATTGATCATCTAATCATTCCAGATTCTATGTTAATTATTGGTCTACTACCTGGTTTCTATCTCTGGCTTGGCGGGAATAGTTATATACTCACCACACAATTTTTTGGCTTTGTTGGTCTAGGCGCCATTTTTTGGGCGATCAGATATTTTGGTGAAATAGCCTTTAAAAAAGAAGCCATGGGCTTTGGTGATGTCAAATTCGCCGCCATGGCAGGCTGGGTTCTGGGCTGGGATATTGGACTGGTATCCATGTTTTTAGCGTTTCTCTCTGCCACCCTTTTATTCGCGGTTCTTATCCCCACCGGTGTGATTACCAGGAAGCAGCAGGTTCCCTTTGGTCCCTTTATCTGCATTGGAATCTGGCTCAGTCTTATTGGGGGTCGTGAAATTATCGACTGGTACTTAACACTGTTTCTTGGGGTATAGGTCCTGTGGCAACCGAGAAAAAACAATTAGGTCAATTATTGCTTGAGTCTGGTCTCATTTCAGAACAGCAAGTGAGCGAGGTACTGACTTATCAAAGAGAACACAACCTGGTCTTTGGTAAGGCTGTTGTCAGCATGGGCCTGGTTCAGGAAAGTGACCTCTTAAAAGTTCTCGGGGATCATCTCGGGCTTCCCAGTTTGGATATCACCAAATACAGCATTCAGGATGAGGCACTAGGGGTTGTGAGTGAAGATTTCGCCCGTGAGAATTCAATCATCCCTCTCTTTCTTATTGAAGAAACCCTTACCATTGCCACAGCAGATCCACTGAATATTGATGTGATTGATCAACTCACGCGCGACACCGACAAAGAAATCATGCTGGTGCTGTCCAGTGAAATGGATATTGAACGATCCATAGATCTCTACTATCGATCCACCACCTCGCTATTAGATACAGCAGCTGCCGGTGATGGTGTTCGAGTGGTGTCACGTGAGATTCATGAGGATACCGAGATTGTTCAGGTCGTGGATATGCTGCTGTTTGAAGCCGTGAATATGGGTGCCAGTGATATTCATATTGAGCCTCGCAAAAATGATGCTCGCATACGCTACCGTGTTGATGGTGTGTTACAGCAATATTATTCAATTCCCCACGAGTCAGTCTCTCCCATGATTTCCAGAATAAAAATTTTAGCAGATATGGATATTGCTGAATCCAGACGCCCCCAGGATGGTCGCTTTCACTTCGCCCAGAAAAGTGTGGCTGTTGATCTTAGATGTTCAACTTTTCCCACCCCCAATGGCGAGAAGGTGGTGATGCGTATCCTGGATGAATCCAAGGGGAAGATAGATCTGCACAAATTGGGATTTGATGAGGACATCTTAAAGGAATGGCGTGAGACAATTAAAATAGCCAATGGTATTTTACTTGTAACCGGTCCTACTGGTAGTGGTAAAACAACCACACTTTATGCCACTTTAAATACACTCAATTCAGTGGCTGTAAACATTATGACCATCGAAGATCCCATAGAGTATTCATTGGAGAATATCAATCAGAGTCAGGTAAACAATAAGGCTGGCCTATCATTTTCAGTCGCACTAAAAACGATGATGCGTCAGGATCCTGATATTATTCTGGTGGGTGAGATGCGTGATACTGAGACCATTGAATTGGCTATTCGGGCAGCCCTAACCGGTCACCTTGTATTCTCAACCCTACACACAAATGATGCTTCCTCAACATTCACCCGTCTTACTGACATGGGTGTGGACAACTATTTAGTGAGTTCCACAGTGAGAGCTATTCTGGCCCAAAGACTCATACGTCTCCTTTGTCCTCGATGTAAAAAGCCGGTGGAAAAAACAGACGAACTAAAGCTCATAATCGGGGTAGATAAATGGCCTGACTATACCGCTATTCATGAGCCGGTCGGTTGTATTCATTGTCGAAACTCTGGCTATGTAGGCAGGTCAGGTATATTTGAGCTCCTGATACCTAATCAGGAAGTTAAGGATTTGATTATTAAGGGAGCTGATTCGGATGAGATTGAAGCAGCTGCAATTCGGAACGGTATGTATTCACTGAACCAGGCTGCCAAAGAAAAGGTGCTGCTGGGTGAAACTTCTGCTGAAGAAGTCCTGAGGGTAACACTTTAATGGCTTTAAATCACGAATTCCTTATGCTCAATCCCCGGAGGAGAAAAGATCCTCAACCAGAGATAGCACTTCTCCAAGCTCTAAAAAATCATGGCCAGGTCACACAGACCAGCGATTGGGTGTCCCTGTTCAACTACGTGAGCATTCACACCTATTCCGCCATTTTTATCTCGTGTGCAGCTTTTGCTGATGAATATCATACCTGGATAAAAGATTTACGAAGAGTACACCCTCATCAAGCCATTATACTTTTTAGTGCCAGGAAGGATTTTGACACGAGGATCGCCAACGAGACTTCTAAACTTTTTGGCGTCGTACGGATCGATGACCTTGAAGCTTCCCTGGAGGCTATTCTGGAGAGGTTGGATAAATACACCGATTTTGCGAAGAGTCTGGGAAGCAAGGTCTCCCAAAAGTTGCTGAGACCAGGTGGCTTCGGGGATTTTGTGGGGAACTCTCTACCCATGCTGGATGTGTATCGTCAACTAACCCGTGTTGCCACCAGCGAATACACCGTGCTGATCCAGGGAGAAAGCGGTTCCGGTAAGGAGTTAGTCGCCAGGACGATGCACCAGCTCAGCGAGCGCAGGGCAAAACCATTTGTCAGTATAAACTGTGCTGCCATTCCTGGAAATCTCCTGGAGAGTGAATTGTTTGGTTTTGAAAAGGGAGCTTTTACAGGTGCCAGTCAGAATAAAGCCGGAAAATTTGAACTCGCACATGAAGGCACACTCTTTCTGGATGAGATTGGCGACATGCCCCTGGAGCTTCAAGTCAAATTGCTACGGGTGCTTGAGGATGGCATAATTCAGCCATTGGGGAGTGTGAAAGAAAAATCAGTTGATATCCGACTGGTGACAGCCACCCACAAAAATTTGCCTGAGCAAATCACAAAAGGTTTATTCCGTGAAGATTTGCACTATCGTCTGAATGTGATACCTCTCAAGTTACCACCTCTGAGATCCCGAACCGCTGATATGCCACTACTGGTAATTTTCTTTTTGGAGAAATTGTTGCGAGGTGAAGATCAAACCATCAAAAGAGTGAGTTGGGAGTTGATCGAGACACTTTCACATATGGATCTCCATGGAAACGTCAGAGAATTGGAAAACATGCTCACTCGCAGCGTCTTCCAGTCAGACGGACCGACGTTGTTACCCAGCTCCATCATGCAGGATGAAATTATTGAGTCGAATTCAACACCAGACTTAACCAAGGTAGTAGAGCCAAATTCTATCCGCCCCCTATGGGAGATCGAAAAGGAGGCGCTTCAGTACACCCTCACTAAACTCAAGGGGAATATTAGCCAGGCTGCTACCCAGCTCCAGATATCCCGCACTGCCATTTACCGAAAAATAAAAAAATATGATTTGAACTTTACAGATAATCTGGGGCAGGAAGAGAGTAAAGATGCCTGATTTTGTCTGCCGCATCATGAGTGATTCAGGGACAGTAGAAGAGCGTGTTGTTACAGCCGAGTCAAAAGTAGAGGTTTTTACACAGGCTGATGAGCGTGGTGAAATGCTGTTATCCGTCAAGGAGCAAAAGCAAGGCGCCCTATCCGGTGGGGCCATTTTTAAAAAGGGCAAAAAGGTCAAGGCCAACGAGATTGAAAATTTTACAGTTCAATTAGCGATTATGTTTCGCTCTGGTATTCCACTTATCGGTGCTCTGGAGGCACTGGAGGAACAGGCGGAGACGGAAACCATGCGTTCAGTTGTTAAGGGGCTCATTAAGAGTGTGAGTGGTGGTAAAGCCCTTTCACAGGCCATGAAAGATTACCCCGGTGCATTTTCACTCCTGTATGTAAATATGATTGAGGCAGGTGAGTCAGCAGGTGTCATGGAGCAAATCCTCGAGAGACTTGGCTCCTTCATCAAACACGATCAGGAGGTCACGCGCAATGTCAAATCTGCTTTACGTTATCCCATGATTGTAACAAGTGCCCTTGGATTGGCCTTCATAGGCGCCATGATTTTTATTGTTCCAAAATTCTCTGATATGTTTTCCAAAAAGGGCATGGATTTACCCATGCCAACAGTGGTTATGATAACTGCAAGCGATTTTCTGATACAGTTTTGGCCCGTAGTGATTATTGGTTTTTTTGCTAGTATCATCGGCCTGAAAGCCTTTGGGAAAACAGAAAAAGGTCGATTTACTATAGATGGTTTCAAACTTAAGCTACCAATTTTTAAAGAGATATTCCTAAAAACCAATATAGCCCGATTTGCCCATATGCTTGAAACCTTGAGCCGTGGTGGAATTCAGATTATCAAAGCCCTTGAGACAGTAGAAAAGACCGTGGGAAATGTCGTGATAGGTAATGAGATTGCCAATGCCCGTAAGGAAGTAGAGAAGGGTATCAGTTTGGCGGCGGCGCTGGGGAAAAGTAGTTATTTCCCTAAAATGACGGTAAAAATGATTGCTGTTGGTGAGAAGTCAGGTGCCATGGATGACATGATGGCCAATGTGGCTGCCCAATACGATACGGAAGTTGATGCTAAAATTGAAGGTCTTAGTGGTGCCATCGAACCATTGATGACAGTATTTATGGGTGGTGCGCTACTGTTTATGGCCCTGGGTATTTTTCTACCAATGTGGAATATGTATGGGGCGGTTAAGTGAGTTAGAAGTTAGAAGTTAGAAGTTAGAAGTAAGAAGTGAGAAGTAAGAAGTAAGAAGTAAGAAGTTGGAAGTTGGGTTGATGAGGGGGTTGGGGGATTAGGAGAACAATGGAATGAAGGCTTCAAAATCAAAAAACGGATTTCGTTATCAGTTCTTCCAACGGTCTTATCCGACCTGGCTCTATTCTGTGGTCATGGTTCTTTTTGCAGTTGCAATTTATATCTGGATAGAATTTTTCCTTGTGGTCAAGGTGTAGCAATCAGGTACACCACTTGTAACGTAATGCTACAATTCAATTTCAGCATGACGATAAGCAAGTCATAATAAACAGGCACTTAGGGCTTGGCACGGCCTTTGCGTTAATGAATCCTATTGTTTGATGAAATAGATATCAGGAGAAACGAAATGAACAGGAATACTAGAGGTTTTACATTAATGGAGCTGGTTGTGACCGTAGCCATCATTGGCACCTTGGCTGCATTCGCTGTCCCGGCCTATCTGGATGCACAGCAAAATGGTAAAGCCAACAAAGCCCTGGAAACCATGAATACCATAGGGTCATCAATTGTAAATAAATACACCTCAGTTGCTCACTATGGAATTGGAAGTAGTGCTCTGGCTCAGCTTAATACCACTGGTGGAACCTGGACCGAATTACTTGATGAGACAATCATTATCAAGTACGACCGGGGGAGTGGTGTTGTATCTGTGGTGACTACTGACTTGTTTAAAGACGGCGTACCAAAATCTCCCTTCGGCTCAGGCTGGGAGTTTTATGTTCATGATGATTCCACTGGAGAAGCCAGTTGGTCTGGGAATCCACCAGAACTATTAATTACAAAAGTACCCATGTTCAAAATTCGGGATAAGAACCAACCCTTGGTTTCAGCCGAATACACCCTATAAAAATTAAAACGAATAACAAACCGTATCAGGAGGATATGAAATGAAAACAAACACTAACAAAGGTTTTACACTAATCGAGCTGATTATGGTTATCGTGATCCTTGGAATTCTGGCTGCTGTAGCTGTACCAAAATTCTTTGATGTAACTACCCAAGCTCATAACAAGAATAAACAAGCTGTGGTTGGTAATGTTAGATCTGGGTTACAACTTTTTGCAGCAAACAAACTTGTTGTAACTGGATCAAGATCTTTCCCTGCCCAAGGAACAAATATGCTTGATTCAGTCCTGGATGAAAGCCCTGATGGTTGGTCATATAGTTTTGCTGCCGCTGGTGATGCTGATTCTCTGATTTATAGTGAAGATCCAGCAGGTACCTACTATGAATATGCGCCCGCCACAGGAAAGTTAACTCTAGTCACTCCTTAGTATGTGCATTTTTGCTCAGCTTTGTCTGAGTATCTGATGCTCATTGAAAATCGCTTATTGAAAGTGATTCAGAGATAAAGATGGATTGTCGGGGGCTGGTTTTCCAGCCTCCGACTTCTTCTATAGCAGTATATTTCTACCCACTCAAGGGGATATTCAACGGCAAGTAAAACGTGATACAATGGAGAAGACAATCTACAGTCTGGTAACCGATGAAACTTCCCAAAATCATATTAGATTTATTTCAAAATAGATCAGACTTACAAAAGGGATTTACCCTGCTGGAAGCCGTGATTACTATTTCGGTAGTGGGGATTCTTGCTGCAGTTGTTACTCCAACCTACATTGAAACACAAACCGAAGCTAAACTGGTCATGAGTGAAGCGAATGCCTCCCAACTTAAACAAGGGATTGTAAATCTTTATCTTCGTGGGTTTATGGATGGTGAATACGATGTATGGCCCGATGAACCCGTTGACCATAAGATGACCCATCAGTGGGCCGCCACCACTGTACTTTATGATGGGCGTACGCTAAATCAACTCTATTCCAGCTCAACCATTATTTATAACCCATATGGGAAACCCTTTCTCTACTATCTCCTACCCAAAACAGACGATGAGGAAGCTGGTTTTCGGATTGATGATCCAGACACGGGTGTATCTCAAAGCTTCCGTCCTTAAGGCCATCGTTTGAAAGAATTTAAATCAAAATCAGGTTTTTCTCTCATAGAGCTGATAATGATCATAGCTATCATTGGTATAATTACAGTGATAGCCCTTCCTAAACTGGGTCTCGTAATAGATGACGTTAGTGAAAAAGCTGTTAGTGATCGACTCATTGAGGATTTGAGTTTATTGCGAGGCATGGCTATGAGCCAACACGATACGACCTGGTTGGTGGTGAATCAGACTGAAAACCAATACAGCTTGTGGGTTGGTCCATATGCATCTCGTGTGCTCATTCCTGATCCAGACACAGGTGATTCTCATGTATTAGATTTGGATTCTGCTTATGCAGGGATGACAATTAGCTCCGTAAATTTTGGCGGCAGTTCAGAAGTATCTTTTAATTGGTGGGGGACTCCATCTTCTGGTGGTACCATTGTCATAAATGGGACACGTACCATAACTGTAGTAGCAGAAACAGGAATGGCGTATGAGTAGGTCAGCGTCACAATCTGGTTTTTCCATATTGGATATGATCATTGGGTTGAGCATTGTTTCCGTTGCTATTGTTGGCATCCTACTGGCGCAGCGCAACTACACCACGCAGGCCGGAGAAGTGGAAGTTGGCATCAGGGCAGTTACTCTGGGAAACCACATTATGCAGACTATTCGGATGCACAGATTCGATGAGAATCCGACACCACCTTGGAGTACGAGCTATGGTACAGATGCAGGAGATGGTACCTTCCCAAATGTTGACGATATTGATGACTATGCCAATGCCAGCTGGGATCTTAGTGGTGAGGGTTATGATGGATATACCGTAAGTACCCGCGTTTTTTGTGTCAATCTCGCAGCCAGTTGGCTTGATAGCGTGGGTCCAGGCACAAATTACAAACGTATTATTGTAAGCGTAGATAATTCGGCCTTAAGAGATCCTGTTGTATTTACTTCAATATATGCTGGGATTTACCCCTTCGAATGAGGTTAGCGATCAGATATTCAAGAGCTGGGTTCACACTTATTGAACTCATCGTCTCCATGGCTCTCATGGTGATTACAGGTGGTATTCTGGCCAGCGTTATTGCCCTTAATTTCGAGGTATTGGAAAATTTTTCTGATAGAGAAAAGTTGCTGACGCGTGGTATCCTGGCCACGACTCTTTTTGAACGTGAACTAGGGATGCTCATTGATTCAACAAATATAGTCATTGCCGATGATCAGCAATTCCGGTTTAATGATAAATATGGCAACACTTTTGAGTATTCCGTAAGCTCCTCTAACCTGACTCGCCAGGAAATAGGGGTGGGCTCAGCACTCAATCTGGCAGCCCCTGTTATTAATAGTGACACTAAATTCCAGTATTTCAGCGCCAATAATAGCGAACTCACAAGTGTGCCCCTTAGTGTTGCAAATCGGAAGCTTGTCAAACTGGTAAAACTCAAACTGGTCATGGATGATGGTGGGGCAGGTGTAACCCTTCTCTCCACTGTGTACCCAGAAAATTTAAAGATCTACAACCATTGAGTCCTTCAAACACACATAAGCAACCATTGAGATTCACAGATTCAGAGATAGCGAGTCAGTCAGGATTTGGATTTACGCTTCTCTCCTTAGCAATATCCATTATCATGGGCTTAACTGTTTCAATGTTTTTCAGGCACATTTCGACCCAATCTGCACAGTGGACGAACATGTATTCAGCCAGTCAGGCCAAATGGGCTTCGTTATCAGGTATTGAATATGGTCTGTTTAAAGCTGAACTCGGTGAGGCAGATGTAAGTGGGACATATAGCTTTTTTAACTCAACAATTGTCATAGACACCCTGGAATCCTATGTCGGTGGAGGTTCTCTACCTGATTTTTTATATATGATCACAAGTCGGGGGACATCAGGTGATGCTGTCCGTGATTTTCGCGTTCTCTCAAAAAAATCCATGAAAGCTGTTTGGGGTGATGTGTCCATCATTGAGGGCACAGGGGATATTACTATTGATAATACGGTTACCATCGATGACTCTCTCTACATCGGTCAAAATGTTACGGTCTCCGGAGGAACGCTGGGAGCGACTACCCAGACTCATCTTTATGTGCCACCAACCAAATCTGTCTCACCTGCAACTGGAACAAACTATACTTCAGGCATACATCCGAGAGAGTGGATTTTTAACCCGGATTTTAACACGGAACCATATGATAGCATGATTGCCATTGCCGCAGCAATTACCAGCACATCGGGGAATAAAATCAACGGGAACGTGCGCTACCGCAACATTACCATTGATCTCAATTCATATGCGGATAGCACACTTTACATTAGAGGTAAACTCACACTACAGGGTTGTACGATCACTGGCGGGGATACAACGAGGCCCGGTGTGTTGGTAGCAACATTGGACATTATCGCCGAGAGCAGGAGTGGCACTGAAACAACGTTTGGAGACAATGTGGTTCTCATTGCAGATGATGATGTATATTTATATGATGCTACAGAATTTGGCCTGGACTGGAGTGGTTTAACCCCACCAAATCGACCCAACACATTCAACATGATATATGGCTTTGATTATATCATAATAGATGACGACGTGGTGGCCTGGAGCTCCACCTTTTCCACAGATGACATTCGAGTGGATGGCTCATCATATGGCATTGTGTATGCTCCTGACAAATTTACCATAAGTCAATCTGGGGCTTATATGGAAGGGGCTATATTTGCCCACAAAATCGTAGGCGCTACTGGACCAGGCACCATTAACAGGGGTACTTTGAATTTGAATCATTATTTTAATCAAGATTTTTTTAAAACTTTTGATTTTGGGGTAATCGATAATTCATTGTTGGAATTTTAAAAGCTGAATCTTGGAAATGACGCCACCGGCTGTTATTATCTACGCACAAATTGAGTGAAGGAAAACTATGAGAGAATTCGGTATTTTATTATCCATAATTTCGATCCTAATCGGAGTACTCCTATTGGTAGCTCCCAAGGCTCTGGTCAAATTGGGCGAACAAAGCAACCGTCTCTACAACATTGATGGTCTTATCTATCGAAATCGTTATGCATTTGGTCTGTTATTGATGGCAGCTGGAGCATTTATGGTTTACGCAACGCTTTAGGATGTGAGGATTACACATGCAGGGATATGATTTTTATATAATTTTTGTAGCTGTCATAGCTTTTATCACCGGTCTGCTCCTCATGAGCTCCCCCAAGACCTTGATTAAGGCCGGCGAGCTTTTCAATCGCGTCTATAATGTAGAGAGCGTTGTTTACACCAAACGGGTACCCTTTGGATTTGCTTATATCATTTTTGGAGGGATATTACTATTTATCCTGTGGTAAGCAGCGTGTCATAAATGAATTTAAAAAGGCTGGATATTTCCAGCCTTTTTTGGTACTTCAAATTCTTATTCAGAGTTGAACTATGCCAGAGCCTCTGTCAAAATGTTTCCCACATTGTCCAGAAGTGATCCCAGATTCGAGTAGTTCTCGTCCTTGATGTTATTACATATCTCTGCACCTATCTCACTCAGGTTTTCAAAACCATAACTGGTTCCGGTCCCCTTAATATTGTGACCAAACTTATATACATCGGCATATAGTTTATCACTCAGGTTACTGTGAATCCCGGGTAAGGCTGTATTCAAATAGTTTAAATATTCTTTTATCAGCTCTTGGAATTCAGGTGAATCCATGAAGTCATCAGTCATTTCTCTACTTCCCTTCTTATGGAATAATCGGGTTTAATATAAATATCTCCCATCCAGAGAGGGATTTTTTTATCAGCTCCTATGAGCTGTCATTAAATAGGGTCTTTTCGTTCTTTTAGACCAGTAAAAGAGAAAAAGCTTAACCAAGACCTACCTGTCTTTGTGCTTGGTATAGGAGGCATTTTATATGTTATTATCTGGATGTTAAAATTGGAGCTAAAGGAACGCACATGCTGAAGCAATCAAAACCGGATAAAATGGCCAACCAGAATGCTCCCAGCTACCCCAACCTTGAGTTTCACCTCCGTCAGGCTCTTGACCAAACGTATGCGCTCAACCTCCCCATGTTTGCTCTGGAAAGTGGTAAATTCAAGATCGATTTTCACGAGCTCCAAAACCTCATTTATAGACTGGGGGAACTTGAGCCTGATCACGGATTCATGGCCAGCGAGCTACATGGAATGGGCCTACTATCGCTCCTTTCACACAAGCTGATCCGTCTATATCGCAATCAGGTCAACCCAACTTATATCAAAGACCTCACCCAATATCTGGAGACGGAACTAAGCCCAGTAGTTCTGGATGAGCTTCTGACCAATTATCTGGAAGCCTTGCCCTCAGAGAGCTATAAGTCATCATCGAAGAGTATTGAAGATTATCTCAAAGGGGATACCCAGTCGGTTCCCAACACCCAGGTCGTTGTTGAAGAGTTGCTAGTTCATATCCTGGCTTTGAATAACCCTGCCTTTGAAAAATATGATGTCGTATTCAAGGAAGAATTCCATAAAGCCATAAAAACCTCTGATAAACTTTTGAAGCGCATCCAGAAGTGGTCATCTGATTCAGCAGGCTTTGGCAGCACTGGCAAGAATGTCATCGAATTGCTGATGGAGCCAATCCTGGCAGCGCCTGATTCCATTGAGGGACAGCTCGCTTTCATTCGCGAAAAATGGGGCAATTATTTAGGATCCCATTTATTGGATCTACTTCGCGGTCTTGACCAATTTGAGGAAGAAAACCGCTTTCGTGGTTTTGGTCCCGGTGAATCCCAGGTACCCAGTTACTCCGGTGAACTCCAGGAAGGCGAATATTACAGCGAAGACAGCGATTGGATGCCCCGGGTGGTCATGATTGCCCGAAATTCCCTGGTCTGGTTGGATCAACTATCAAAAAAATATGGACAAGAGATCAAAACCTTACGAGATATTCCTGATACTGAGTTGGATCTTCTGGCACAGCAAGGCTTTACCGTTCTGTGGCTGATTGGCCTCTGGAATCGCAGCAGTATTTCTAAGAAGATTAAGCATTGGTGTGGTAATCCTGATGCTGAATCTTCTGCCTACTCACTCAAAGAATACAAGATTGATCCCAGCATTGGTGGACCAGAAGCGCTTGAAAATCTGAAACAACGTGCCTGGGAAAGAGGGATTCGACTGGCCAGTGATATGGTGCCTAACCATACCGGTCTGGATTCAGGCTGGTTAAAGCAACATCCCGAATGGTATGTCAGTACCGATCATTCACCTTTCCCATCCTATCGTTTTGATGGCGGCGACCTATCAGATGATCCTGATCTCAGCATTCACCTGGAAGATCACTATTATGATCGCAGTGATGCAGCAGTTGTGTTTAAAGCCCACGATCATCGCAATGGGACCACGAAATTCATTTATCATGGCAATGATGGCACGTCCATGCCCTGGAATGATACAGCGCAACTCAACTATCTCAATCCCGAGTTAAGAGAAGCTATTATTCAGACCATTCTGGATGTAGCGCGACAATTTAAAGTTATTCGATTTGATGCCGCCATGACACTGGCCAAAAGACATGTCCAGCGCTTATGGTTTCCAGAACCTGGATCCGGTGGAGATATCCCTTCCAGAGCTAATTTCAGTATGAGTGGGGCTGACTTTGATGCTGCCATACCAGCCGAATTCTGGCGTGAGGTTGTTGATCGGGTGGCTAAGGAAGTCCCAGATACATTATTGTTGGCTGAAGCGTTCTGGATGATGGAAAGCTATTTCGTGCGAACTCTAGGGATGCACCGTGTTTACAACAGTGCCTTTATGAATTTGCTGAAGATGGAAGAAAACAGCAAGTTTTTTGAAATGATTGCCAAGACCCTGGAATTTGATCCTCGAATATTGCAACGATTTGTGAATTTCTTAAGCAATCCAGATGAGGATACGGCCATCGCTCAGTTTGGAAAGGGTGACAAATATTTTGGAGCCACTGTTCTCATGGTGACCCTCCCAGGTCTACCCATGTTTGCTCATGCTCAGATTGAAGGTTTTGAAGAGAAGTATGGCATGGAATATCGTCGTGCTTATTGGGATGAAACCCCTGATGAGGATCTCATCAACAGACACAAAGATCTCATCTTCCCCCTCATGAAAAAACGCTATCTCTATGCAGGAGCAGGAAATTTCAGACTTTTCCCCTTTATGAATACGGATGGGCATCAAGTTGATAGTGTGTTTGCCTATACGAACCACAGTGGTACGGAGAGGTCCCTGGTTCTGGTCAATAATTCCTATACCAGTCAGGCTGGCTGGATCAAGACCTCCACACTTTTCAATACGGATCCTACGTCAGATCAACCCCATCTCGTTTCCGAAGATTTGATTGTAGCGCTTTCATTCGATGTGGAAAACAGCTACTACGTTATTTTTCAGGAGCAAGTCTCAAAACTCTGGTATATCCGAACCGTCGAAGAAATTCGCAATCAGGGTCTTTTTATGGAATTATCAGGCTACGAATCTAAGATTTATTTGGGATTTCAGTTGGTCAGTGATTCCGAAGCTATTCCCTGGTGGAATATTCATCAGGACCTGGGTGGTCAGGGCATCAATGATTTCGCCCCCCTCTTTCGTCGCATAGAGCTGGAGCCGGTTCACCGACTTTTCTGCAATATGATGAAGTTGATCATTGAGCAGCCTGCACTGCCTGACAGCAAAACTCTGTTTATCAAATTTGCCCCCCTCCTGGAAGCCATGTTGGAGATGGAAAATATTTCTCTCATGATTGAGGATGTTGAAGATTTTGCCAACAATTATGAGACATTACTTAGCCAATCGCATCAACGATTAGAACAATTACAAGGGGATTCATTGGAGCAGCATCGCTTTGTAGCGGCCTGTTTATATTTTGCCCGTCAGGTTCATGCTGCTAACCCTGAGTCCGCTGATAGCATGGTCGATACTTATGGACTGGAAGAACAAATAAATAAGTGTCTGAGCACAGCCCAGTCTGAAAATCTAGCTGGTCTATTAGCCGTCCTCGAGTATGCCGATAGAGCCAGATCGTTGCTCACGCGCGATCTGCATGCCTTCTTCATCAATTTGTTTAATCACAAGGAAGTCCTCGATTACTTCCAGGTTAACGAGGTCGAAGGAATAGAATGGTTCAATCAGGAGCGTATGGATCATTTTCTCAGGTATTTTAGTGTGTTGTATGCTGAGGAATTATCCTCCCGTGAATCTTCAAAGATCTCGGCAGCTGTGAAGGATTCAGAATTCAAATTGAGAGTTTTCCTGGAACACCTTTCAAAGCCCTAGTTATTTTATCCCCAATACCCCCAGTTAACCGCTGGTAAGGTTTTCCCTGATATTGTTTGTCATTGATTTATATTAAGTTGTCCGGTTGGTGACACAGTGATATTTTCACATTCAAGACTTCATCTGAGGAGGTTGCACATGAAATTGAAATATATGACCTTGGTAATTATGGCTTTGTCCATCGCAATACTTATGGGCGCACCTCCACCAGATGCTGAGGTTTATGTAGAAGCAGGTTCAACTTACAATCATGACATTACTACAGATACAGGGGATATAATCGTGCACTCAGGTGCTCGAGTAAAAGGGGTGGTTCAATCTACGTATGGAGACATTTATTTAGAAAATGATGCTCGTGTTCAAAAGATTATTTCAATTAATGGAGATGTATTCTTAGAAGCAGGTAGCACAGTCGATCAGTCAATTACAATTACTTATGGATCTCTTCGTGTCAAGGATAATTCAACACTGAATGGTAATGTGATAACTGAAAGTGGGGATATACGCATCAGTGGATCATATTTGAAAAAGAGTATCAAAACACGCCATGGTGATATCATTCTTAAAAACAACACCTATGTCAAAAAAGATATTGTCATTTTAGATCGCGGTCAGAGTCCTGACCTAGAAACTCTTGATATTTACCTCGGGACTGGTGTTCAGATAAATGGTGATGTATCAGCAGATGATGAAGATGATATGGTTGTGCTTGAAATATTTGGTGGTGAAGTAAATGGTGATGTCGAAGATGTTGAGGTTGTGAGTGGTGATGGCGATGATGATGATGAAGACGAGGACGATGACGATGACTGTGGAGGTCGTTCTGAATGGTCTAAATCTGTTCAGTACCATACCAACGATGAAGTCCAGAAGGATGGGACTGCCTATAAAGCCAAAAAGAACTCAAAGAAGAAAGATCCCACCAGCTCTAAGAACAGTAAATATTGGATAGACCTCGGGGATTGCTAATCGAATAGCAACCAGCTCAACTGTCGTCCCGGGATTAAATCTGTCACCTAACTATGTCAGCTGCTTAAAACTAACATTCCATATTTAATAAAGAGCGGATGGAAACATTTCTGGAATCACTCTTTCCCTCCAAATCTCGGTTCCTAAGTCTGTCTCGCTGCCTGCCAGGTCGTAGCCCTTCGGGCGTAGACTGGAGTCAACTCGAAGCGTAAAGGAATCTCGAAGCGCATGTCACACAAGTATCATCATCCTTCGAGACTGCCCTACGGGCACCTCAGGAAGACAAAACAAGATATTAAGTCTGTCTCGCTGCCTGCCAGGTCGTAGCCCTTCGGGCGTAGACTGGAGGGAACTCGAAGCGTGAAGGAATCTCGAAACGTGAAGGTAACTCGAAGCGTGAAGGAATCTCGAAACGTGAAGAGTACTCGAA
>JADHUM010000055.1 GCA_016784545.1 Candidatus Neomarinimicrobiota bacterium | reverse complement strand
GAAATAACTGTTTTTGCTGTGAGCATCCATCCCTATATATTTCATGATGCAGCGCCTCCTTCTCTGGCTGATTAACGTTGGCAAACCAAAATTAACCAGGGAGGGCGCTGCTTTTTCATATATTGTCTTCGCGAGTCCGATAGGACGCGGCGATCTCGGTCCATCCGCTACCCAAGAATTCGGAGATTACTTCGTCGCAAGCTCCTCGTAATGACAAATGATGTGGGTCCCGATAGAGGTGGCCGAACTGTCCTCCACTGCAAGCTACTTGTGGAAGGCAGAAAAATAAAAACCCCTGACCCAGAGGATGGCCAGGGGTTCCGTTAACCAAGGAGGACCCGGCAATTCGATCTTCAAATCACCGGGGCATGATAATATCAATCTGCTTTTGGAAGACCTTCCGTCGAAGCAAAGCCTTTTGCTAAATCTTCATCTGTGGGACGATAGTCAGTCAATTTTCCTGCGAAATATGCATCATATGCTGACATGTCAAAATGTCCATGTCCACTGAGATTAAAGAGGATGGTTTTTTCCTGGCCGGCTTCACGAGCCTCTATGGCAGCATCTATAGCTCCCTTAATGGCGTGTGCGGATTCAGGCGCAGGGATTATCCCTTCTGTTTTGGCAAATAGAGCTGCAGCATCAAAAACCTCCACTTGGTGGTAAGCATATGCATCTACCAGACCTTCCCTGACCACATGGGAGAGCAGGGGCGCCATCCCATGATAGCGTAATCCTCCTGCGTGGATTCCAGGAGGCATAAAGGTGTGACCCAGTGTATGCATGGATACCAGGGGGGTCATCTGTGCCATATCTCCAAAATCATAGGTGAAACTTCCCCTGGTAAGGGTTGGGCAAGCAGTAGGTTCAATGGCTCTGAAATCAATATCGGCTCCATTGATCTTATCCCGCAGGTAAGGAAATGCCAACCCGGCAAAATTACTTCCTCCTCCAACACAGCCAATGATGATATCTGGTTTATCTCCTGCAATGTCCATCTGCTTCTTTGCTTCAAGACCAATTACGGTTTGATGCAACAGAACATGATTCAACACTGAGCCCAGGGCGTATTTTGTGTTGGCCTTAGTGGCTGCGTCCTCCACAGCTTCCGAGATGGCAATACCCAGTGATCCCGTATTATCCGGGTCGTCAGCGAGAATTTTTCGGCCGAACTGTGTATCCATGCTTGGGCTGGCGACAATTTTCGCACCCCAGGTCTCCATCATGGACCGGCGGTAGGGTTTCTGGGTATAACTGACTTTCACCATATAGACTTTTACCTCAAGTCCAAACATCTGACCCGCCAGTGCCATTGAGCTGCCCCATTGACCGGCGCCTGTTTCAGTGGCAATCCGCTCCACCCCTTCTTGCTTATTATAGTAAGCCTGTGGAATTGCTGTATTGGGTTTGTGACTACCAGCGGGGCTAACTCCTTCATATTTAAAATAAATTTTCGCTGGCGTTTTCAGCGCTGCCTCCAGACCAGTGGCCCTGATAAGGGGTGATGGTCTGTACATCCTCAATCCCTCCATGACGGGTTCAGGAATAGCTATTTCCCGCTCCATGCTCATTTCCTGTTCAATGAGAGCCATGGGAAACAGGGGCGCAAGATCGTCTGGCCCCAGGGGTTGCAGAGTTCCAGGGTGCAATGGAGGCAAGGGGGCTGTAGTCAAATCTGCGGCAATATTATACCAGGTTTTCGGCATGTCGTTTTCTGAAAGAAAAATCTTCTTCACGGTTACTCCTCGGGTTCTTTTCTAGTATTATTTTTTAACGAAAGGCAACCCGGCAACTATGCCAGGTCCACCATAATGTGTGTCTCGAAGGCTTTGAAGAGAATATCATTGGTCATCTTTCTCTTCTAAGGATTTAAGCAGTTGCATGAAACCATGGTGACCATACTTCAATTCACGGGCTCCCCTGGACACGGTACCAATAGCCACACCAAGCTCTTTGGCAATTTCTCTTTGGGGTAAACCTTTGTGGAGCAGCTTGATAATCTCCCATCTCAGGACCAGGTCTTCCAGTTCTTGGGGTGTGAGAAATGCCTGAAGCAATTTACCCATCTGCTTTTCATCTGTGAGGGAGGTAAGGATGTGTGCCAGCTCAGTATGGTTAAATTCATGTTTCATTGCACTGATACATTAGAACATTTAATGCCTTATGCAAGTCTTTTCCTCCAACAAGTTGCATTTCCTCACCATTCCTACCTCCTACTTACTCCTTCCTCCTTCCTCCTTCCTCCTTCCTCCTTCCTCCTTCCTCCTTCCTGTCTCCTGTCTTCTACCTTCTGTCTTCAAAATTTTCGTTTAAGTTGATTCATGGAAAAACCATCTCCCATTATCATTGCCCGAAATCTTGCCAAGGAGTATGGCAGCCTTAACGCTGTCAATGAGGTCAATTTTGAGATTCAGAGAGGTACCTGTTACGGATTTCTGGGACCAAATGGTGCCGGTAAAACCACTGTCATGAGAATGATTTATTGCGTGACTCCTCTTACTTCAGGGTCACTTATGGTAAATGGTGAGAATGTCATGGAAAATATGAGCGTGGTTAAAAGAGGCATTGGTGTGGTTACCCAGGATGATAGCCTGGACTACGATTTAAATGTGATCAACAATCTGCTGGTGTATGCCCGCTATTATGACCTGACCCGTGAACAGGCTGTCCGAAGGGCTGATGAGCTCATTGAATTTTTCCAATTGGAAGAAAAGCGCAAGGAGAATGTCCGCAACTTGAGTGGTGGTATGAAACGTCGCCTCCAAATTGCCAGAGCACTGATCAACAAACCCAGCATACTCATCCTAGATGAACTATCAACAGGATTAGACCCTCAGGCCAGGCATCATGTCTGGGCCAAATGTCATGAATTGATAGAACAGGGGGTCACCCTCCTGCTCACCACCCATTACATGGATGAAGCCGAACAACTTTGTGACCAAATAGCCGTCATGGATCGGGGTCATATCATAACTGAAGCATCACCCTGGGACTTGATTAAATCAGAAGTTTCTCCCTACGTAGTTGAGATTCGCGGTGATGAAAAAGCACGCCAACAGATTTTGGCAGCAGTATCTGACCAGATTGATTTCCATGAAGCTCTCTCCGATCGTCTGCTACTCTACACCGCAGATGCAATACCCCTGCATGCCCATATTCAGGATATGGATATCCCAGTGAAGACACTCCTGAGTAGACGTTCCTCCCTGGAGGATGTCTTCCTCAAATTGACTGGGAGGGAACTCATAGATTGAGAATCAAAGCTCCCAAAGTCAGAATATTTGCGGCGCTCCGAGTCTGGCAGAGAAATGCCACGGTTTATAAGAGAACCTGGAAATTGAATATCCTGCCCAACTTTTTTGAGCCCTTCCTCTATCTCCTGGGCATGGGTCTGGGTCTGGGTGCATATATCACCGAAATGGAAGGTCTTCCCTACATCAACTTTATTGCCCCTGGACTTCTGATTTCCAGCATCATGTGGGGTGCGACACTTGAGACCACCTACAACGTTTTTGTAAAAATGAATTTTGATCGAATCTATGATGGCATACTCTCCACACCTGTCAATCCCAAGGATCTGGCACTGGGAGAATTATTCTGGGGGGCGACGAGGGGAACCATTTATGGTGGTGCTTTTTTGTCCATCCTCTTTTTGTTTGGAATGGGACTGCACTGGGGTATCCTGTTTATTTTTCCTTTGATCTTTATCATAGGGTTCATGTTCGCCACCATCGGACTTCTGTTCACCTCAATGATCAAGGAAATCGAACTATTTAACTACTTCTTCACCCTCTTTCTCACACCCCTCTTTTTATTCTCGGGAATTTTCTTCCCCATGAATCAATTACCCCAGGCAATACAACTCATTGCCTGGTTTACCCCCCTTTTTCATGGTGTTGAATTAAGCCGAGGAATTTTTAATCAGGTGTGGAGCATTGAATTACTTGAGCATCTCGCCTGGATCATCGGAGTCACCATCCTGAACACCATGGTAGTGCTCCGAGCCATTCATAAAAGGTTATATAACTGAATAATGGGTTTTGGGGTCAACCAGGCGAGGATTCGAATCCTCGCTTGGAAGCATGAAATGTTCATATTTCTCGGCGAAGCCGGGCCTGCCACGGCGTAGCAATATATAATAAAGAATGAAATTACCGGTTTAATTGAAAACACCCGATTTGTACAGAATTATATTTCTCGGCGAAGCCGGGCAACAGGAATATTGAGTTGTTCCCGGTATTTTGCCACAGTGCGACGGGCAATGGGGAAACCATCCTTTTGTAAAACTTTGGAAATAGCCTCATCAGAAATAGGATGGGACTTATCCTCTTCTTCAATGATAACCCGCAAACGCTCTTTAATGCGTCTGGTTGAAATATTTTCCCCATCTTCGGCTTCGATACCCTCACTGAAAAAATATCGCAGTTCAAAGGTACCCCAATCAGTCTGGGCATATTTTCCACTGGTGACACGACTGATAGTGGAAATATCCATACTGATATCTTCGGCAATATCTCTCAGGACCATGGGCTTTAAATAATCTGCACCCCTCAAAAAGAACCCCTTTTGGCGTTCAATGATGGCATTGATCACCTTCAACATGGTAATACGACGCATCTGGATGGAGTTGATAAACCACTTGGCAGATTCGACCTTCTTCTTTAAAAAGAGTTTCGTATCAGTATCAAGTTTTTTCTGGTTGGACAACATGTTTTTGTAACTGCCGGAAATACGCAGCTCAGGGATAAAAGAATCATTTAATGTGACAATAAATTCCCCATCCTGTTCACGAATGTAAAAATCTGGAGTCACATAGTTGGTTTTGGGATCCAGATAACCATCACCAGGCTTTGGATTGAGATGTGAGATCATCTCCTCCGCTTCCCTCAGATCAACTTTGGAAAGGTGCAGTTTTCGCAGTATTCTCTCAAAGCGTTTATTGGCGAATTCATCAAAATAGTCACGAATGATGTAATGTGCCGGGGTGTCGGGATGCATCTTTTTCACTTGAACCAGCAAACATTCTCTCAGCGTCCTGGCCCCAATCCCCAGGGGTTCAAGCTGCATGAGTTGCCGGTGTAACCGCTCGATCAAGTGAAGATCAACTTCGAATTTATCGGCCAGAACTTCCAGCTCAATATTGAGATAGCCTCTTTCGTCGATACTCCAAATCATCTCCTCCAGAATGGCTCTTTCATCTTCTGAAATAAGCAGGGTTGCAATTTGCTCCAGGAGATCCTCAGACAGGCTGGGCAGATAGGGATTTTGAATTTCTATCTCTTCTGCACTTTTATCATAATATTCTTTGGCTTCGTAACCATCATTGGAGAAATAATCTTCAAGATCGATGTCAGGCTCTTCAGTATCAGCCTCTTCTTCAGGATTATCAAGTTCCTCAACATCCTCCTGCAACTCCAGCAGAGGATTAATCTCAAGCTCAGTCTTAATCCTCAGCTCCAAGGCCATGGATGGCAATTGCAGCAAAGTCGACAGCAGAATCTGCTGCGGCGTTAGGGTTTGTTTTAGCTCAAGATTTTGTGATAGTTCCACAGTTCTTATCGATCCAGTTTGAAATTGCTTCCGAGATAGAGTTTTCTGGCCTGTTCATCATTTGCCAGAAATTCAGCATTACCTGATAATAATATTTTACCCTGAAACAGCAAATAGCTGCGATCAGTAATAGACAGCGTCTCGTGTACATTGTGATCGGTGATTAAAACACCTATGCCCTTGTTTTTTAACGCCAGAACAATCTGTTGAATATCTTCGACTGCTATGGGGTCAACACCGGCAAATGGTTCATCCAATAAGATAAAATTCGGGTCGGTTACCAGAGCCCTGGCGATTTCCGTGCGTCGCCTCTCCCCACCACTCAATTGGTGACCCTTGTTTTTGCGAACATGGCCAATGGTTAACTCATCCAGAAGATATTCAAGTTTCTCCTCCTGGGCCTGCTTGTCAATGTCCAGGGTTTCACAGACCAGCCTCAAATTATCCTCAACACTAAGCTTTCTGAAGATGCTGGCTTCCTGGGGTAAATAACCGATACCAGCACGGGCACGTTTATACATGGCTGATCGGGTAATGTCTTCATCACCGAGAAAAACGGACCCCGAATTTGGCCTGATCATTCCCGTGACCATATAAAAGGTTGTGGTTTTTCCTGCTCCATTGGGACCCAGTAAACCCACGACTTCGCCAGTTTTCACTTCTACTGAGGCATCGCTCACCACAGTGCGCTTGCCATATTGTTTGAATAGATTCCTACCGCTCAGGGTGGTTTCAGTCATTGCCGAACTCTCGATAGGTCACACCAGTAGGTTGCTTGATCGTCCAGTTTTGTAAATTGGCATCAGATTCAAATCCAACACCATAGAGAGTATCTGTCAGCGTGGTGAGGATGATGGGTTTATCCGTATAAATCAATTCATTATTTTCATGCCAGTAGAGGATGCTGGTGGCGAGGGTCATCCCTGAATCCGATTCCACAAACACATTGCCCCTTGCTGTAAACAGATGCCTAGCATCATCAATTCTGCCAGTATCCGCTGTCATGATCGAGCTATGCTCACCCTCCAGATCAAAAAAATCCAATCTGACCTTCCCGAGGAATAGAATTTCACGGGGATCATCATAGTGTGCCGAATAATCTGCCCGGGCCTGGACATTTTCCTTACCCACGGAATTGATCCTGATGACGGGATTCCAGCTCTCCTGGCTGGGGATACGGCTTTCAGGCACCTTCTCATCACTCAATGACTGCCCGACGGGGTCACAGGTAAACAAAAGAATGCCGGTAAAAACCAACATTGTGATTCTGTACATCATGGACTCAATGTAAACATGTCTTGAAACAAAGTCAGGAAAAAAGCTGGCAAATCGATTATTTTGGCATAGTCTTAGATTGGATGCAAAAAATGCACCAATAGGAGAAGTAGCTTGAAAAACTTTCGTCAAAGCCTCGCTGATAAAGTCCTTGTTTTTGATGGAGCTATGGGGACCAGCATCCAGCGCCTGAATCTCACCAGTGAAGATTTCTGGGGTAAAGAAGGCTGTAACGAACTGCTCGTATTGTCCAAACCAGAAGCAATTCAGTCTATTCATGCAGGTTTTTTAGATGTGGGTTGTGATGTCATTGAGACCAATACCTTTGGCGGCACCCATGTCGTCCTGGGTGACTATGAATTATCTGATAAAGTTTATGAAATAAATTTAAAGGCAGCTCAGCTCGCTCGCTCTGTGGCTGACCAGTTTTCAACCCCTGCCCATCCCCGATATGTATCAGGGTCCATGGGACCAGGGACTCGACTTCCCTCACTGGGACACATCTCCTATCAAGAATTATATCAGGCTTATCGGGAACAGGCTGCCGGTCTCATAGATGGAGGTGTCCATGTCCTCCAGGTAGAAACGGTTCAAGATCCATTACAGGCGAAAGCTGCCTTGAATGCGGTATTTCATATACTGAGAGAAAAGCACATCGATCTCCCTGTTATGGCCTCAGTTACCATGGAAACCATGGGAACCATGCTGTTGGGTACAGATATGCTGGGAGCCCTCACTACCCTGGAGCCCTATCCCCTGGATATCATAGGGTTGAACTGCGGAACGGGTCCAAAAGCTATGAGCGAACATCTTCATACCCTTTCTGCTCATTCTCATTTTCCCATTTCAGTCATACCCAATGCTGGTCTGCCTCACAATATTGATGGTGAGATGGTCTATGATCTCACTGCGCCAGAGCTTGCTCATGACCTCAGCCACTTTATTACAGGTATGGGTGTCAGTGTCGTCGGTGGCTGTTGCGGAACCACATCTGAACATTTAAAGGCAGTGGCGGAGCAAGCAGGCCGTCTAAACCCTGCCAAACGTGAACCTAGCTTTACTGCAGGCGCTACTTCCCTCTATTCGGTATCCACATTTAAACAAGAGCCTGCTCCCCTGATCATTGGAGAGCGCACAAATGCCAATGGGTCGAAGAAATTCCGGGAATTGCTCCTGGCAGGAGATCTGGATGGCATGGTGAACATGGCTCGTGATCAAGTCGCAGAAGGTGCCCATATACTTGACGTCTGCGTGGCTTATGTAGGTCGCGATGAAGCTGGGGATATGGATGAATATATCAATCGTCTTAATAGTCAGATCTCCATACCCATCATGATTGATTCAACTGAAGTTTCAACCATACGCACAGCCCTGGAACGCATCACAGGTCGCGCAATCGTGAATTCAATTAACCTGGAAGACGGCGATGCCAAAGCCGAGGAAGTCATTGCACTTTGTCGCGAATTTGGTGCAGGTCTGGTATGTCTCACCATCGATGAAGATGGTATGGCCAAAACTGCTGAAAAAAAACTTGAAGTCGCTCAACGTATTTATGATTTAGCAGTTACCAAACATGGACTCCGAGAGAGTGATCTCTTTTTTGATCCCCTCACATTCACATTGGCTTCAGGGGATGAAGAATTTCGTAAATCTGCCATAGCCACCCTGGATGGTATTCGACTCATCAAAAAAGCCTTTCCTCAAGCATTTACAAGCCTGGGGGTTTCCAATGTTTCTTTTGGTCTTAAACCAGCCACACGCCATTTATTAAACTCTGTGTTCTTGAATATGGCCATCGAAGCAGGTCTTGATGCCGCCATTCTTCATGCTGGTCGCATTCAACCATACTTCAAGATCAAAGAGAGCGATCGAAAGGTCTGTGAAGACCTCATTCTGGATAATCGAGAGGGTGATTACGATCCCCTCGTGAGTTTATTGGAATTGAACACCGACCTGGTTGCTGCGGCCAAGAACAAAGTAGATCTCTCGACCCTGCCATTAAAAGAGCGGCTGGCAGCTCGTATCATAGATGGAAATCGATCCGGGCTCGAGGCAGACCTGGAAGCTGGCCTGAAGGAATATTCAGCTCTGGATATCGTTAATAAGATTCTACTAGATGGCATGAAGGAAGTCGGTGAGCTTTTTGGCGCAGGAAAGATGCAACTACCCTTTGTGCTCCAATCGGCCGAAACCATGAAGGCAGCCGTGAGCTATCTGGAACCCTTTATGGAAAAAACGGATGCCTCATCCAAGGGCAAGATCATCCTGGCGACTGTGAAGGGTGATGTCCACGACATTGGCAAGAACCTGGTAGATATCATACTCAGCAACAATGGCTTTAATGTGGTGAATCTGGGGATCAAAGTATCTGTAGAAGCCATGCTAAAAAGTTTTCAGGACGAAGCAGCCGATGCCATTGGGATGAGTGGGCTCCTGGTGAAGTCCACCATCATTATGAAGGACAATCTTGAAGTCCTCACGGAGCATGGGGTTACACCTCCCATTATCCTGGGCGGAGCGGCCCTGACGCGTGCTTACGTGGAACAGGATCTGCGAAAAGTCTATGCCGGCTCGCTGGCTTATGCCCGTGATGCCTTTGATGGATTAAAGTTCATGCAGCAGATTGAAGCGGGCAACCTGGAGCAGGATCTCGCAGTAGCCCAGACGGTGAAAAAGAGCAAGACCAGGAAGGCCGTCGTAAAAGAAATTGAAATTCTAAAACCGGCTGAACGAATCCCTGAGCCACCTTTTTGGGGACGCAGAGCAGTGGAAGATGTGAATCTTGAGACCATCTTTCCCTACATTAATCAGTCCGCCCTGTTTCGTGGGCAGTGGGGATTCAAACGGGGCAAGGTAAGCGCTGAGGAATATGCAAGACTGGAACAGGAAACCATCTTCCCCACTTTTGAAAAACTGTCGGAGCAGGTCGTTGCAGAGAAGCTGCTTTCCCCAAAAGTCATCTATGGCTATTACGCCTGTCAGTCAGAGGGAAACAGACTCTGGATATATGCGAATCCTGAAGATAAAGAGCCCCGGCACTTTATTGACTTCCCCAGACAGAGTGCAGCACCAGGTAGATCCATACCAGATTATTATGCCAGTGTGGACTCAGGCAAGCGAGATGTACTGGCTTTCCAACTGGTGACAGTGGGCGCAAAAGCTACTGAGTATGCTCAAAAATTGTATCATGATAATGCCTATACGGATTACCTGTACTTTCATGGATTTGCCGTTGAGACAGCAGAGGCTCTGGCAGAGTACTGGCACAAACAGGTTCGTCAGGAACTTGGTATCTCCGGGGACGATGGTGAATTGGCCAAAGAACTCTTCAGGCAAAAATATCAGGGAAGTCGTTATTCCTTTGGGTATCCCGCCTGTCCCGAGCTGAAAGATCAGGAGCTCATTTTCGAATTGCTGGATGCTGAATCAGAAGGGATAACCCTTACTGAAGAATATCAAATTGTTCCAGAGCAGAGTACCTCGGCTATTGTGGTGCATCATCCCAAGGCGAAATACTTCTCTGTTTAATCAAAATACCCGTTTTACTAGCTCGTTTAAACCGTCATCTCGAGCGGAGTCGAGAGATACGTGCTGACAACGAGATATCTCTTCCCTCGACTCCGCTCGGGATGACGAAATCCATTACAACAAATCAAAACGCATCTCCCTCATCGAACTCAGCAACCTCATTTAACTCATTAAACTCATCAACTCAAAAACTAACCCTCGCCCCAAAAAAAGGCAGGAGTGGCAGCATATAAGAAGTGAAGCGTGTCTCATAGTCATCAGACCAATAGTATTCGTATATATTCTTGTGGTCCAGAGCATTGATCAGTTCCAGATACCACTCAATTTTGGTATCCCTAAATAAGTCCCCACGCATGGACATGCGCAGGTCCAGTCGCTCATAGACCGGATACCTCGCTGTATTTTTCTCTTCAAAACGCACCTCGCCCTCAGCATCCACCAGCACTTGTCCCTGGCTATCGTATCTGGCTGGTGTCCAGGGGAAACCACTACCATAGCTATATTGGATATCCAGATACATGTTATTGAAGAGATTATATCGACCCACCAGTGAAAAGGTATGACGTTGATCAAAATCACGATAATAGTAGTAGGGCTGCTCCCCTTTTTCCTTGGAAACACTATATGAGTAGCTAAGCCATCCGGACAAACGGGTGTTGGGCATTTCTCGCTTCTGGAGGAATAATTCACCACCATATGCAAACCCTTCCCCAGAATTGTCGGGGATGAAATTATAGGTAGAGTCGCGTTGAACCACCAGGTTTTTCAGATCCTTGTAATAGCCTTCAAGCTTGGTCACATATTTCTCAGAAGGACGATATTCGATACCAAAAAGACTATGCTGGGACTTCTCTGTACCCAGATTAATGGTCTCAAACAAATTCCACTCAATGGATCTCTCAAAACGTTCAAAAAGTGACACAAAATTGGGAGCCTGGTAATAATGACCCCACCCCATATGGAGGGAGGTCTGGTAATTCAAATTATAAGTTGCAGATAACCGGGGGCTATAGACCCATTCCTGGGTGTAGGTAGAATAGTCAGCTCTAAATCCAGTTAGGATAGTGAGAACTGGTGGAACCACAATCCACTGATCCTGAATATACATACCACTCATGGAACTGGCATTCTGAAGTCGAATATCCCGATCCAGTATGGCCCCATCATCCATGCGGCGATCCTCAGGATTTTGCTCATAATAGGCACTCGAATCCATGGTCATTGAGATACCAATATCGGTGATAAGATCAGAGACGGTTATGCCTGATTTCAGTGTATGCCGGGGAGTTAGAATATGCGTAAGATCTTCTCTAATCTCCATTTTTCGCATATCGATGACAGGTGAATAGTGGTAATCTCCGGCTTTCAGATTCATGGTCCAGGTATCATTAAAACGGGATAGGGTCAGGTTGGATAGTGAGACATCACTAAAGGCATTCATCCAGCCCACACTGGTGAGACGACTATCAATATTGTTGCTCAATGAGAAGAAATCTTCATCTGCAAAAATATCGAGGTCTTCTCCTTCCCCACTGATTTCAAGCTCAGTCAAAATCATCTCCTCCCGGGAATCAGAAAAGTTTACGCGGATCTTCTGCTCAGGGGAAAGATCATAGACAAGCTTACCCTGGATGTCCTTGAAATTTGGGAAAACCGTACCCGTTGGGACATCTGCCATTCTATCCAGGAGGACATCATAGTAGGTGCGACGACCAGATAACAGCCATGAGCCCTCTTCACCTGAGCCAGGCAGGGGACCCTCAGCCAGAGCACGCACATCAATGAGACTCATACTTGCCTTCCCCAGGTTTTCAAAGCGACTACCCTCTCTATTTCGAGCTATGAGAACCGAGGAAAGCTTATCACCATATTGGGCTGAAAAACCTCCTGGTAATAGCTCGACATATTCAACCACATCAGGGTTAAACATACTGATGGGACCACCCAGGGCCTTGAGTCGGTATGGGTTAAAGACAGGAACATCATCTACAATGATCAAGTTCTGATCTGGCGTTCCCCCTCGGACATAAAATTGGGCTGAGGCATCTGAGCGGGCAATGACACCGGGCATGGTGGTAATCCCACGAAAAATATCCTCACCCCCACCAGCCAGGGTCATGATTTCGCGGGGTTTTAATTCCCTCTGGCTGGGATTGAGACGTTCCTCAGCGCCCTCACGTTTGCCTCGAGTCACCGTCACGGCACCCATTTCAATGGAAACAGATTCGAGTTCGATCTGCAAATCTGTCTCCAGATCAGCGGCGACAACAACCTGTCTTAGAATTTTAGCCTTATATCCCACCATGCGAATATGGAGACGATATTCTCCCACAGGAACATCCCTGATAACAAAATATCCTGCATGATCGGCGGCGGCACCAAGACGGGTTCCATCAATGACCACATTGACACCAGGCAGGGCGGCTTGCGTTTTTGAGTCCCTGATGCTGCCAGTTACTGTCCCGGTAGCCCCAGATAACACATTGGAATAGGATAAAAGCAACAAGAAGAGCTGCAGGATTGGGAATGCATTTTTCACGGTGGGAAAATTTGGTACACACAAGCCCATTATCAATGGAATATTTAGTAAGTTTTTTTCAATTCTACATTTAATATGATGCCGTGATAATTCTGAACTTAACTTCAATTATTTCCTATAGAGGATTGAATAAATGAAAAAATTAGGGACATTTGCTGGTGTCTTTACCCCCACAATTCTGACCATTCTTGGTGTCATCATGTATCTGCGCCTGGGTTGGGTTGTAGGCAATGCCGGATTTGGTGGAGCGCTGGTAATTATTATACTGGCAAAAATGATTACAGTAACAACGGGTCTGTCAATTGCTGCAATTGCTACCAATACACGAGTAGGTGCTGGTGGTTCCTATGCTCTCATTTCCAGGTCCCTTGGCCTCGAAGCCGGTAGCGCCGTAGGAGTTCCCCTGTATCTGTCCCAGACACTGGGTGGTGCCATGTACATATCAGGTTTTACTGAAGCCTGGATTGCACTTTTTCCAAGTCACGACCCCATAGTAATTGGGATATCTGTACTTTTCCTGGTGCTGGGAATAAGTTTGTTAGGCGCCCAGTTTGCCATGCGTACCCAGTATATTATCATGTTTATCATTGGCGTTTCCCTGGTATCATTCTTCGCCGCCACGGGGGAATCAACGCCGCATATCGTTGTCTGGGGTGATTTTCCACAGGCTCCATTCTGGGCTGTATTCGCGATTTTTTTCCCAGCAGTAACTGGAATTGAGGCTGGTGCAGCCATGTCCGGAGATCTGAAGGACTCAAAGAAATCTCTGCCCATTGGTATGCTATCTGCCATAGCTGTTTCGTTTCTCATTTATGGAGCTGCTGCCTACTACCTCGACCATCTGGCAGAATCCAGCGCCTTGATTTCCAACAACAATATTATGATGGACATTTCCCGGTGGAAACTCGCCCTGGCAGCAGGAGTGTTGGGTGCCACCCTTTCATCAGCCCTGGGCTCGGTGGTGGGTGCGCCCCGTACATTGATGGCCATGGGATCGGATAAGGTGATTCCCTTCTTTCGGTTTTTCGCCAAAAGGAGCTCAAAAGGCGAACCTGTTTATTCAATTATTTTTACAGCCATTGCCATTCTCACAAGTCTGCTGCTGGGTGATCTCAACACCATTGCCCCCCTGCTTACCATGTTCTTCCTGATTACCTATGCCACCATCAATCTTGCTGTAGCCCTCCAACTCGGCATTGGGATTCCTTCTTTCAGACCCCTTTTCAGAGTCCATATCAGTATCCCAATTATTGGTTTTTTATGGGCCCTGGTGGTCATGTTCATGGTCAACCCCGTATTTGCTGCAGTGGCCTGGCTGCTAATTATTATTGCTTACCTGGTACAAGTAAAACGCGGTTTGCAGGCACCCTGGGGTGATGTACGCTCCGGTATGTTTATGGCAATGGCTGAATGGTCCGCTCGACAATCTGAAAAATTGAAAAGCCATCCCAAAACCTGGAAACCAAATATCATGGTACCTGTGGAAGACCCAATCGCATGGAAAATTCGGATGGCATTTCTAAGAGATATCGTCTTCCCATCAGGTACACTACGTTTATTCTCAGTAAAAATTTCTACCGAAAGTGTGAATAGCATTATCCGTACTTTTAGCAACAAGCTTTTCAGAAAGGGTCCCGAAGTCATTGTGGATTCTGAGGAGCATAATGCCCAGGAGGAGGCATTGGTTCTGCTGGCAGAGCCACTTAAGGCTGAAGATTTGCTGGTCACAACCTCACTCATCGAATGCCAACATTTTCTCGAGGGTATCAGCATCACCGTTCAGGTCATGAGAAGCATGTATTTCCCCCCAAATATCATGTTTTTAAGTATGAGTGATGATCGTTCCAAGGATGCACGTCTCGAAGATATGATCGCGGTGGCAGTCAGGGAATCAATGGGTATTGCCATCTATTCACAACACCCAAAAAATGCCCTGGGAAATAGGGAAACCATCAATATTTGGCTCCGGCGTTCCAGCCCCAATAAAGATTTGGCTATCCTCATGGCGATTCAACTGAACCGTAATTGGAATGGACAACTCAGATTTGTTACTGTAGTGGATAGTGAGGAAGATGGAGAACTGGCAAAGGCTGCCCAGGAAAGACTTTTTGATCGGGCCCGGTTGCCAGGATCTACAGAAGCTGTTGTCCTGGTCGGTAATTTTAAGGGGGTTTTATCATCTGCACCCCACGCAGATTTAAACGTATTCGGAATATCTAACGAATTGGATGGGGATAGCATGCACACGCTGGCTGAAGCAGTAAACACCTCATGCCTTTTTGTCAAGGACAGTGGTGTAGAAAGCATGGTCGTGTAGCATTTAATTGGGGAGGATTTATGGAATCAAAAGAATCAGCTCGGAATTTCACCAGTGTTATTCAGCTTGCCATTGGCATCGTTGGGGTGATGGGATTACTCATCTTTGGATGGCCATCACCTGATACCAGGCCAAAAATATATGAACTATACCTGGCTGGTGTCTGGACGCTTATCGCGTTGTCCGGGAGCTCAGTTTATTGGGATTGGAAAGATTCCAAATGGTCCCAAAAAATTATGGCCGTCGCTGCTCCTCTCGCGGCACTCCTGTATCTTCAAAAGTATTTCCTGAGTTAAGAAACTTTTAATCCAGGCTTGAATTCACATTTCAGGATGAAACTTTTATCTCGCATTCGTGACATTTATTGTTATATATAAAGACAGGAACTGATATTCTCTACCAATACGTTGATTATTAATGGTTTACGTGTTGATAATCTTAATCAGTATTATTCCTGGCAACCAGCAAAATTATTGAAGGAATTCTGGCATGAAGCAATCTCACAGTCTCTTAATCACAACCCTCGTATTGGTTTCGAGTCTATTCGCCTCGCTTGAGAAGCCCCATGAACATTCCACTTTAGAAATTATAAATGATTTCTCTCCTGGCAGCCAGGTTTTGGCAAATATGCGCATTGAAAACAAATCAGGAATACCTCGAGCAATCTACTCGCCACAGTACCAAGTGAGTGCTTCAGACCCAGAGTCCATGGCCAGGGAATATTTATTGGCTCAAACCGATCTACTGCACCACACATCCCAGAATAGCGAATTGAAATATACTGGCGTAGTTGAGACTCCAGGTGGTTATAGGGTTCAGTTCATTCAGGAGTTTGCAGGGATTTCTGTTTACAAAGCAAGTATCAAGATTAGCCTCAATCGTGCCAATGAGGTGGTGTTTGTCATGAACGGCTACCAACCCCTGACCACTATCGCCATGGATGTAAAAGTTTCAGAATCTGAAGCTCTGGAAATAGCTGAGAACTATCTTGGGATTGATGCTCCCAACACTTACGAGAATATTGAAACCATCATTTACAAAAAGACATTCATGGAGGCGGTCGTCGCCCGACAGGTTACTATTGTACCCGGTAATAAACTATATGGTGACTGGGAAATTTTGATTGATGCCCGCTCAGGTGAAATCATCAGGGCTGAAGACAAAGCCTGTTATTTGGATGCTGAGAGAGAGACAGGATTTGGATGGGTTTACGATCCTGACCCCATTACAGCGGCACGTACACTTTATGGTCAGCCTCAATTTTCGGATAACGGAGATCAAAACTCAGACAGTTTAAACCACTATTTAAGGCAAGTGGACCTTGAAGGACTACTTCCAAATAATCGTCAGTATTATCTATCTGGTCCATTTGCCTCTATTAGCGATTTTGAAGGACCATTTACGGGGCTCTACGAGCAAAGTTCTCTCAATTTTAGTTTCACCAGAGATCAACCGGAATTTGAGGCTGTAAACATCTATTATCATCTTAACCACTCCATGGCATACTTGAATGACTCTCTGGGTTTTGATGTCATGCCGCTGCAATATGAGGGTGGCGTTCAATTTGATCCACACGGCTTGGATGGTGCTCGAAATGCTCATTTTTTACCCAGTACAGGAATGCTGGCTTTTGGCTCGCCTACCAATTATGTGGATGCTGGAGAAGATCATTCCATCATTTTGCATGAGTTAGGGCATGGTATTCATCATTGGATAACCAATGGGGGAATCTCTCAAGTGGAAGGTTTGAGCGAGGGCCTGGGTGACTACTGGGCTCAATCCTATACCCGGAGTCTGGGGCTGCTGTCTCCGGAAGACCCACAATACGACTATTTCGGACAGTGGGGTCTCCAACCTTATGGTGCTCCTGCGTTGAGAGTCACAAATTTCCCCAATCACTATCCCGATCAATTGGGAGGTGAGGTGCACTATGATGGACAACTCTGGGCCTCTTCACTCATGTCCATTTATGATCTTATTGGCAGGCAGGCCACAGATATTGATTGCTGGGAGGGGATATCCATGACGGATATCAGCTCAAACCAGGTGGATGCTGCTTTTGCGTTTATACAGGCTGATAGAGATAGCTATGCTGGAGCCAACCTGAATGATATTGTGCCTGTATTTGCAGCAAGGGGTTATCTACCAGGACCCGTGGTAGCAGCATTTGATGCTGATCTAACTGCAGGAACAGGATCTATCCTGGTCAATTTTGAAGATTTATCCTTCTCAGTTCCAGATCCCATTATTAGCTGGGAATGGGATTTCAACAATGATGGTATAGTCGATGCTACCGAGCAAAATCCTCAATATTTATTCTCTGAGGATGGGGCATATACCGTTTCATTGCTCGTGTCAGATGGCTCAAATTCAAATTTGCTGGTTAAGGAAGATTTTATTTCCTTGAACTCAGGGACCCTTGTCTATGATGGACAAGCTGCTGGGGTCGGTGTCAATGACTATAGCGGGGAATTTATCTATGATAAACTCAGCGAATTGAATGTGGAGGCTCGATATACAAACCACTTCCCTGCGTCCCTGATTGGATTTGACGCGGTTTTCATTTCCCTGGGAAATGTAGGTGAAATGGGTACATCGGGATCTTTCATGAATGGTGGTCAGCTTGCAAGCATCACAGAATACGTCTCCGCTGGTGGAAATGTTTATATCGAAGGCGGTAGTATGATGAGTCTACTCCCCATTTTTGGATATTCAGATTATGAATCTTTCTGGAATCTTTTTTCCATTGAAAGTGCTGCATTTGAAGACTCTGAGCAGCCTTTGGGCCACCTCCTTGGTCAAGTCCATACACTTGGAGAGGATATCTCTTTCGCAGCATCAACCCAAACCAACAATTGGTATCTGGATCATTGCATCCCTGGAGAGAACGGATTGGTAGCTTTCACGGAAGCAAGTTTTGGAAATGCAGCCATCCAGGGTTTGGGCGACCATGGACAAAAAACATTCTATCTCTCATACTCGCTGGCAAAATTGGTTGATGGTGATTCACCAAACACGCGGCAACAGGCGCTATTGAAGATTATAGAATATTTTGATCTGCCCCTCCTGGCTCCAAATTTTTCATCCTCCCTGACGACGGGACATGCACCTCTAGCCATCGATTTCGAGGATGTTTCCACATCCAATCCGGAAATAACCATGTGGCAATGGGATTTTGACAATGATGGCAGTGTCGATTCGGAATTGCAGCATCCCACATGGATTTATAATGAGCCCGGCACCTACTCTGTATCTCTGACTATTCGCAACGCGGACACCACTGTGAGTATCCTGGTGGACCATGCAATCGAGGTTTTCAATGGGGAGAGTTCACTACATTTTGAAGGCCCTGACAACGCTGTTATAGTTGATTACAGCCCTCTGCTAAATATGACCGAGGCTATGAGCATAGAAGCCTGGATTTACCCAACTGGATGGGGAAATTTAGATGCTGGGCTTGGTAGAATATTGGATAAGGGTTTTATAAGATTTTTTCTGAACAAAGCTGGAAACAGTCAATTTGCAGATTCCAGCATCGGCTTGATTCTCAAACACCAGGATGGCACATTAAGCAAAGTAACCACCGGTCCAAATTCAATTCAATTGAACGAGTGGCAGCACGTGGCCATGACCTATGATGGAGCAAGCTCTGAAATTCACATCTATATAAACGGTATTGATAGAACCGTCATTCATACCCCGCCTACCGGTCCCCTTATCAATCATGATACCTGGGATTTAATCCTGGGGAACAACCTGACTCGCTCCTTTGTTTTTGATGGTCGGCTTGATGAAATCCGGATATGGGACATTGCTGTAACCTACACAAACCTGACTGCAGGGATGTCCAGCTACCTGAATGGCGATGAAGCAGGGCTGATGGCCTACTTCAAAATGAATGAAGCCAATGGGGACACGCTGTATGATGTCACTGGAAATTCTCATCGTGGACATATCGAAAATGCAGATTGGACTTGGGGAACAGACTTTGTGGTCCCAGTGGGAATAGACAATCAACCCGCACTTCCCATCCAAAGATTGGTTATGAAAAATTATCCTAACCCATTTAATCCCAGCACCGCAATTCGCTATGGTCTTCCCTCCCAATCAGTGGTTCACATTCAAATCTTTGATGTAAGGGGAGTTGAATTGCAAAATTATTCACTAAGCCAACAACCAGCTGGCTGGTATGAGTTGGAGTGGAACGGCAGGGATAAATCAGGGTCACAAGTCAGCTCTGGAATCTACTTTTGCAGAATTCAGACTGAGCTTGAATATCAAACCATAAAAATGGTGATGCTACAATAATTCCCGACTTGGAAGCTGATGATTTGGCTCGGCAGTGTCCTGATTAATTGAAATTAATATTTAATTCGGACTATATACTCCGTTTATAATTGCATTAGATACCAAAGCCAATTATTATCAACGCAGAGTTGATGATGACAGTCCTATTTTCCAGAAAATGTGAATACGCCCTCCAGGGAATACTATACCTGGCTGAAAAACAAGATAGGGGCAATATTTCCGCTGAACAAATCGCCACCGATTTGGATATCTCCAGGGATTTTATTTCAAAAACATTACAAAGCCTGGTTAAGGATGGCATCATCCAATCGCATCGAGGTAAATCGGGTGGTTTTTCATTGGCCAGAGATCCCGATTCCATGTCCTTACTGGATATTATTTTAATCATTGATGGCAATTCAGTATTTGAAAGCTGTGTTCTGGGTTTACCAACATGCAGCCCTGAATCACCCTGCCCTGTCCATAATAAATGGGGTCCCATACGCGAGGCATCCAGAGAGATGTTGGCAAATACCACGGTTGCTCAATTTCAACCAATCACCGGGAGTGTTTACTAAATGAATGAAAAAATAAGTCTGGACAATGGTTTACCAGCTGGTCACGTTCAGAATTTAATAAATGATATCCAGGTAAATCCTGGCGCTATTGTCAGTAAAACGTTAAGAAAATCTCAGAATATGAATTTAACGCTCTTTGCTTTTGACACAGGTCAAGCACTGAGTGGTCATTCCAGCCCCATGGATGCCTATGTACAGGTTCTGATGGGTGAGATGAACATTACTATTGATCAGACTACTCAGGCGGTCAAAACCGGTCAGCTGATTCTCATGCCGGCTGGCATCAATCATGCTCTGGAAGCCCTTGAGCCTACCAAAATGCTGCTCACCATGGTGGGTGTTTAACGTAACCAATTTCCGGAGGAGCTTGCAACGACTAAATTGGTTTCAGGCCCACAATGGAAATCAAAACCTGTTTGAACGCTGCGCGCTTGAGAACAGGTTGAACCAATAAATGAGGTAAAAATGAATACAATACATGGTCACGAGGTTATGCATATGATGGTTAATTCTGGTGAATCCTACACCAGAGAATCACTGCGTTCAGCCATCCACCAACAATTTGGTGAAGAAACACGCTTCTTTACCTGTTCTGCACAGGGCATGACAGCTGATGAGCTGATCCATTTTCTTGAGAACAAGGGCAAGTTTCATCCCGTTGATGGTGGATTTACCACTGCCCCCGAGCGGATTTGTAATCATTAAGTTTTAGCTCCATATGAGGAATCATTTGGAGCGTTACTCGTTGGTCATATCAAAGGAAATCTGAAACCGGGAGCGAAGTTTTTCCAGGATCACTTTTTCCTTATCAACCAGACCATCGGCTTTTGCCAGCTCCACAGCCATGACATAGGCTTGAAATTTCTGCTCGGTATTCAGTACGGCACCGGCAGCACTGATCACAGTATCAATGGCTGGTGAGGCCAGGCAGAATCCATTATTGTCTAGACTATGGAATAATTTGGTGCGAGTTGAGGCCAGCAAGGTGCAGAATTCAGCGCGTGACATCCCTGAAAAATCCTGTGTATTCTTGACATGGGCATGGAGAAAGTCTCGTTCCTCAACCGACCCTACATCATCAGCACTACAAATTAACCAGGTGATTGCAGCCATTGCTTCTGCAGGTCTATCGAATTGAATGTCCATTCCTATTTCCTCCCTAGATAGTAACCAGTAAATTGAAAATAATATGTGACTATATTAGTCTTTATTCGAGGTAAATCAATAAATATCAGGATCAACTCATGGGAGGATTCTCAGCCGGGAGTTATGGAACGAGGATTTATTAAGCTAATGGAAACTTGGATGATTAATGGGTTCTGGCGAGTTGCTCCACCTCTGAGAAAACGCGAAGCAGATTACCACTCCAGATTTTTTGAATGTCGGTTTCACTATAGCCGCGTTTGAACAGTTCTTTGGTAATATTGGGTAGTTCACTTACATCGAAACAGTCGGATAAGGCCGCGCCACCATCAAAATCGCTTCCTATTCCAACATGATCGACACCCACCAGCTCTACCATGTGATCGATATGATCCACGGCATCGGCTACGCTGGGCAGTACTCTTGGAAAATTCCTATTTAGCTCAATCCATTCCAGGCGATAGGCCTCTCGATTGGCGTCAGTTTGGCGATCAGTGTTTTTCCATTTCAGCTTTAAAGCTGCCTTTGCTGAATCCCGCGCTGCCTGGGGGGGATCGGGAGTGATATAATCACTCAGCAAACACATCTGGATCACGCCGCCTTTAGCAGCAATAAGTGTTAGCAGGCTGTCACTCAAGTTTCTTGGATTATCGCACATGGCTTTGGAACAAGAATGTGAAGCAATGACAGGCGCTTGTGATATGGCTACAGCTTGTTCAACAGTAGCCTCACTGGTATGAGAAATATCCACCATCATGCCCAGTTGATTCATTCGCTCAATTACTTCCAAACCAAAAGGACTCAAACCACCGTACTCAGTGGTATCATTGGATGAATCACAAATTTCGTTATTGGTCATGTGGCACAGAGTGATATAGCGAATACCCCGTTTATAGAACAAGTCCAGGTTGTGTATGTCAGTCCCAATGGGGTAGCCATTTTCCAGCCCCAGATAAATCGCATGTTTGCCCATAGCTTGAAGTCGACTTGCATCCTCAGCCTGGGTCACAATTTCTGCATATTGCGGAAGCCTGCCTATCTCTGCTTCCACTATATCAAGAATATCCAGTGCTTGTTGTTTTATTGCAGCATGACCTGAGTCTGTACGTACTCCCTGGGCTGTCCAGATTGCAAAGAAGACTGCATCAAGGCCACCCTCATCCATGCGGGGAAAATCCAGCTTGCTGTTGTATTCGTAGGGATCATGATGCTGACTTAGATCAATCCCTTCATACTTGAGGCGCAGGGGGGTATCAACATGAGTATCTATTGTGAGGATACGCTGGTGAAAGGCGAGAATATCGGATTCAGTTATCGAGTTATTCACCTTCGTCACCATGCAAGTGGAGAGTAAAAGGCTGACCGCTGTAGCAAAGACAGGGGTTAAAATTCCTCTGAAAGAAGGGGGTTTATTCATCTGGACTTTTGTCGACGATCTTCCTGAGTCCGCCTAGTGGCAGTCTTTCTTCTGTCCACCTCTACCTCAATGTCCTGTTTACGGCGATCTTCACCTCGTCGTTCTTTTGATTTATTTGCAGGTTTTTGATGGACCATATTATTTCTCCTGGTGTGTATCAATTTGAACAAAATTCTTGTTTTGAGTGCATCAAGATAAGTATAACCCGTTGGTTTTCAAACCTCAAGGAATGCTGCCTCTATTTCAGATAGATCCCCCATCTATTTCCCTGCAGGGTGTACCAGTCTGTGTCCCAATTGGATTTCGTCATGGCATGCGATGGATAAATCTTATTTCAGGTAAATCAATTTAATGGCCTGACTGAATTCAGTCGTTTGCAAATGGCAGAAATACACCCCGGTACTCACCGACTCACCACGCTGATCTCGCGCATCCCAATCGAGGCTATACCGCCCTGCCAATTTGTAGCCAGCATCCAGGGTTACCACTTCCTGACCCTGAATATTGTAAATCACCAAAGACACATCCTGTGCTTCAGGTATTTGATACTGAAGGGTGGTTTGTGGGTTGAAAGGGTTGGGATAATTTTGATCCAGTGCATAGCTCACTGGCAATTCAGGTTCAATGGATACTGGGTATAGATTCTGCAAATATTGGATCGTGAGGGCATAGCTCCAATCAAAATCACCCAGGAGCATATAGTGGGTACTCCCTGTCACCCAGACGGTTCCCCGGGAATCCACGACAATATCCGAGGGATCATCATAGGAATATCCATTCCCGCTGTAATGCTTTTCCCAAAGATGCTCACCCCCCTCTGAGTATTTCAGCGTGGTACAATCGAAACTACCCGTTTCGGATAAACTCTGACCCGTCACATAAACGGCTCCAGTGCCATCTCTGGTCATAGACTGAAGTTCATCATCGCCCAGACCAGCACCACCATAAACATTTTCCCATTGCAAAACACCGGCTGAATTGTATTTCAGGGTGACAAAATCTTTGCCACCAGCGAGTCCATAACTAGAGCCACTCACCACCACTCCCCCTCGATTGTCAACGGAGAGGTGGGTTGCCCTGTCGTGAAAATGGGCTTCACCATCGAAATCTCTCACCCAGACCTCATCGCCTGCAGGTGTGTATTTGATGGTGGTAATATCATCATTTAGCGAGGCACCCACGCTGAATCCTGTAACATAGATGTTTCCAGAGTTATCAAGATCAATTGCTGTGGCGTAGTCATTGGAATTCACGGCACCATTGTGGCGCACCACCCATTCTTCAGAGCCAAACATGTCATATTTCACAGTAGTATAATCGATATTAAATCCCGTTCGAAAACTTCCACCTGTGACATAGAGATTCTCTTCATCATCCAGCACCAGATCCGTGGCCACATCGCTCCCATAATTTGGTCCAACATATCTGGCGACCCAGGTCTCGTTGCCTGAGGCATCATACTTGATGGTTGTATAGTCATAGTTGGTCAGACTGCCACTACTATATCCAGTCACATAGACATGTCCATTGTTATCCACCAGCATCCTGTTGGCCTCATCATCATTGTTTCCTGGGCCGTCATAAGTAGCCACCCATAGCTGATCACCCCCTGCTGAATACTTGAGGGTGATAATATCTCTGTCGCCAGCCAGACTTTCACTATACCCTGTGATGAGAACATTGCCTTGAGGATCGGTCATGATATCGCCTGCCATATCATCCCCATTACCAGCACCATTGTATTCCCTGGACCACATCAGGGCCCCGGTTGAATCATATTTAATAATTGAGATATCTGCCCCACTCAAGGGGCTCATGATGATTCCGGCGACGTAAGCGTTGCTGGAGCCATCCGTGGTTATTGCCACCCCCAGATCCAGGCTATTCCCAGGTCCATCATAATGTGCATTCCAGGTTTCGCTACCATCCGCCTGATATTTTAGGATGGAATAGTTATCAAGATATAGGTTTGAGCTGGCTCTTGCCCCCACCATAACTGCATCGTTGCTATCAAGCGCCAAATAGAAAGCGACATCGTCAATCCCTTCCCCACCGTCATACAGACTTGACCACAACTCCACGCCAGCAGTATCATATTTCACAGTAACGATATCAGTCGTTTGGTTATCGGATTCGGTCACCCCTGTTACAATCACATTATTTTCGCTATCAAGGATGAGTGAAGTTGCTTCATCATAACCGCCAAAAAGGTTGTTGGTATAGCTTGAGGCCCAGGATTCTGTGCCACTGGAGTCCCATTGTACGGTGACATAATCAAAACCGAACAGACCGCCGTAGCTGACGCCTGTAACCGTAACATTCAGGCTGTCATCAACCACAATATCAGAAGCCCAACTATCGCCATCACCAGAAACTCCCCAGCGAATACCCCATGTTTCAGCACCAGCAGAATCAAGCTTGAGGGTATAATAATCAATAAAATCATCATAATGCTGACTCACACCTGTGACATAGGTGTGACCCTGGTTATCAACTGCTATACTGGTAGCCCAATCGGTACCTGTGATTCCATCAAATTGGGTCGCCCATACTTCAGTACCATCTGCTGAATATTTGATGATGCCATAATCATCATTGCTGGTCTCCCCGGCTGTGATTCCAGCCACGTATATATTGCCACCATCGTCCAGAGCAATATCAGTGATCCAATCATTGGCCCAGGCGCTCCCATTAAAAAGCCGATCCCAGAGTAAATTACCATCATTGTCAAATTTCAGTGTGGCAAAATCGGACTCCACCGTTGCTGAATAGCTATAACCCCCAACAATAATGTTGCCTTGAGAATCCAACTCAATATCATTGGGAAAATCATTGTTCAGACCTGCACCTGCATACTCAGCCACCCATTGCTGTACACCAGATGGGTCATATTTGATAAGTAATATATCTGAGTCAATAAATGGACCCCAGCGATAACCACTTACATAGACATTGCCTGCATCATCCACCTGAATATCATCCCCATAGGTATCGGTTATGCCAGCCTCGCTGTAAATCTGACTCCATACCTGGTTACCTGAGGCGTCGTATTTTATAGTGAGCCATTGGAAGTCGCTATTCCCCGTCACATAAACATTCCCAGCTGCATCCGTTGTTAATCCAGTCAACACGTCAGTGCTGGGCATGGTATTAGACCCAAATTCCTGTATCCAGCCCAGGTCAACGCTATCCGTCATGATATCAGTGAGCTGCCAGGCAGAAGTCATGGGGTTTTCTAATCCCAGCCCTGGTATTGCTGCAGCCCGTTCATAATCGTCGATAAGGGCACTGGGACTCATATCAATAATTTTACCCAGTCTTGGATTGACCCGCTCATTAAAAAGATCAGATGCCGCATTAGCCTTCGCTGTACGACCCATGCCACTGCTTACTAATAATATTGACATGATGAAAAGGGATGCAGGGTTCAGATTCAAACGCATGGGGTTTCTCCAAATATAACGTTAATTCTATAGCCTTGAGTATGGCCTAAAACCCGTCTAATTCAAAAATATTTCAAACCACAGATTCATCACAATTTGACGTAGAATTCGGATATATTCGTTCTTGATATATGTGGACAGAATTTTGGGAATAGACCATTTGGAGATTTAGAAATGAATAATAAACTCGTTATCATTATCAGTAGTGGTGAGCCTGGAAAAGCTCAGGCAGGAACCACCTATGCCGTCAACGCCTTAAAATATGCCTGGATGGAGGAGGTGAAGTTGTACTTCTTTGGTCCGGCTGAGGCGCTCCTGCTTACTGACAAGAAGCTTCAGGCTTTGTTGGTGGAATATCAAACTGAAAATGAAACTGCAATTGCCTGTAAGTATGTTGCTGAGGAAGGGGATATCGTCGATGCGTTTTCAGCACTGGGTGTACCAGTACAATATATCGGCGAACAAATATCAACTCTGATAAAAGATGGATATACTCCACTGGTCTGGTGATTCTGGGTATTGATCATCCCGTGGTTGTAGTACGACGTCAATGCCAAGACCCGTCTCCGTCCCAACGGAAAGTGTTGGGACTTCGCCGGAGTTATCCGCCAGACGGGAATTACAAATATCCCGCCTGGCGGATAAAAAAAAGCACCCCCCCGATCTGGAAGGGTGCTCGTATCAGATTAATTTCAGGTCGAGTCCTATCTCACACAACGAAAACCAATGGTGTTATAGGCTGCACCAGGTACACCCTCGGTGTTATACCAGACCTTGAGATTGTCAGTATAATTGGACCAGCTGCCACCTTTTAAGACGTATGAATTATTGGCGCCATCAAAATAGGAACCTGTCCACTCCCAGGCATTTCCCACCATATCATAGACATCAAAGGGACTAACGCCATCGGGAGTTTGACCAACCTGGATTAATTCAGCAGAACAACCTGAGAAATTCGCCAGGTCACACGTTGGATCTTCATCACCCCATGGATAGTCAGACCCTGTTGTACCTCTGGCAGCGACTTCCCATTCTTCCTTCGTGGGAAGTGACCATCCATAGAAGGTGGCAAAAGCATCTGCGCCATGCCAAGTGACACCTACTACTGGATGAAGCTCATAACCGGGATCTATGGAAAAAGCTGAACCATCCCATTGAATGTGACCGCCAGTCATGCCCAAATTATAGACAACACTGTCAACAGCGCCCCCTCGAAAATTTAATACCAGCTCATCATAAACGATCTCACCAGCCACCAATGCCCCCTCCATAAAGGCGGCATACTGATTATTGGTCACCTCAAATTGCATCATCTCAAAATCACCTGGAACCGTATGCACAAAAGGACCCGTTTCGTATCCTGCTTCACCCAATGTATAATCTCCGGCAGCTATGGTTACCCATTCGGAGTATAGCCAGGCAATACTTCCTGTGGCTTCATTTGTATAAGCTGATTCCTGGCCATTGGCAAAGGCGGAAACCCGATAACTATACTCAATGCCATAATTCACACTGTAGTCTGTATAGTCGGTAACATCCGCACTTAGTGAAACCAGCGGATTGTCATAATCGTAGCCCCCACCATCATTACGATAGATTCTGAAACCTTCTTCTGCAGATGAATTATCCTGCCATTCCAGAAGAATCTCCGTGTCGAAAGAGGTTGCTACCAGATCTGAAGGCGTAATATCCACAGGGGATTGCACATTAATAATCGGCGTATAATTTGATTGCTCAGTTGCCGTATAGGCGGCTACACGATAGCGATAGATGGTGTAGTATTCCAGCTCATCATCTGAAAAGAAGGTGTAGTTGGCGCCCAGATTGCCAATTTCAACAAAAGTGCCTGATCCATCATCCCGTTCAATGGTAAATCCGTCTTCAAACGAACAGTTGTCTGTCCAGGATAGATCAATGCTATTGTTCTGAGTCACCGCCTGAAAATTGATCGGTGTAAAAGCAATTGGAGAATCAACAACAATGGTGGCGCTGTAATTCGATTGCATAGTTGCTGTAAAGGCAGAGACACGATATCTGTATGTCACGCCCTCAACCAGATCTCCATCAGAATAGGTCGTGACATTTGCTCCAACATCATCGATCAGCACAAAACCAGAGCCCACATCGCGCTCTATATGAAAACCAGTTTCAAAGATACAGTTATCCTGCCAGGACAAATCGATTGAATTGGTATTCGGAAATGCAAATAGTGAAGAAGGTGTGAATGTCAGGGGTGAAATGATAGTGGTGATATTGGAATAGTTCGAAACTTCCTCAGAGGTAAAGGCGGCAGCACGATATCTGTACTCAATACCATATTCCAGGTCTGAATCGGTAATATTGGTTGTGTTGGCAGCAACCTGACCGATAACCTCAAATCCGGTACCTGCATCACGCTCCACGGTAAATCCTTCTTCAAATGTGCACAGGTCTGTCCAACGAACCGCGATGGTGTTTCCAATCGCTGTTGCATAGAGACTGAATGGTGCAAAAATAATTGGAGACGTAATGCCCACTGACCAGGCATAATCTGACTGTTCACCACTGGCGAAGGCTGCGACTCGATATTGGTAATACTTACCTTCGGTCAAATCAGTGTCTGTATAACTGGTAACATCAATTCCTACTGTACTCTGCACAACATAGCCTGCGCCTTCATTGCGTTCGATGACAAATCCTTCTTCAAAAATGCATTCATCATTCCAGTTCAAGGTGATAGAAGTATCATTACTGACAGTGACTAAATTTGTGGGGGCGAAGCCCATGGGTGAGCGGATGGAAGATGAAATGGCATAGTCTGAAACATCAGGACCAGCATAGGCAACCAGACGATAGCGATAGAGCACATCATAAGCCATGTCTGTATCCAGATAATTCGTCGTGTTGGCACCAAGAGTGACCACATGGGCATAACCGGCTCCTGCATTTCGCTCCAGAACATATCCTTCTTCAAAATTACAATTGTCATTCCAGACCAATTGGATACTATTACCAGCATGACTGGCTGTTAGATATGAGGGGGCAAACTGGAGGGGAGATAACCTGGAAACCTCCCAACTATAATTGGATAATCTGCCATCGTCGAGGGCCGCAACCCTGTAATGGTAAACGATTCCATAGGCCATGTCCTGATCCAGATAACCCGTAATATTTTCACCTACTTCAGCCAGCGTAACGAAACCAGAACCAGCATCTCTTTCGATAACAAAGCCATCTTCAAAAATACAATTGTCTGTCCAGCGTAATTGGATTGAAGTATCCACTGCAGTAGCGGTCAAACTTGTTGGAGCAAAATTGAGGGGAGATCCGATTCCTGAGGTTGTGGTATATCCAGATCGTTGATCAGGTACATAGGCTGCCACCCGGTAATAGTACCAGGCGTCCTCTTCAATATTGAAATCCGTCCAGGTCGTCACATTGGCATCAACACTGTCCAGCGTGAGATACCCACTCCCGGTAACGGAACTTTCACTTCTTTGAATGATGAATCCGGTCTCAAAAACACAGTTATCCTCCCAGTTCAGGACAATTGAAGTATCGCTTGGTGTGAGCGATAAATTAATGGGGGCAAAAACCAGGGGTGAATAGATGGAATAATAGGTGGAATAATCTGATTGCATGGTCTCCGTAAAGGCTGCAACCCGATATCGATAGAATCTATCATACTCTAGATCGGCATCTTCATAACCAGTAACATTGGGACCTAATTCTACAAGAGGAAGATATCCCAGACCGGCATCTCGTTCCAATCGAAAACCTGATTCAAAAATACAGTTGTCATCCCAGCGTAAAATAATGGTAAGTGGGGTGGCATCGGCTGCGAGACCACTGGGACTAAAGCCAAGTGGAGAGTATGCCACGTATATATTTGAGAATTCTGAATTGACAGTCTCATAAAAAATGGCGATACGATATCTGTATTGCTTGCCATATGTCATGGCTACATCCAGATACTCGGTTGCATTGGCGGCTACCGAGTCCAATGTCACATAACCGGACCCGTCATCCCTTTCAATAATAAATCCCTCCTCGAACTGAGAATTGTCATTCCATCTGAGACGGATTGTCGTGTCACTTGAAGTCGCTGTCAGGCCTGAGGGGGCAAAGCTTTCCGGGGAAGGTGACTCAACAACGGCACCTACGGAGATATAATTCAAGTCATCGGTTATCAATAGCTGATAAAAGTATGAGACCAGGGGGTTTGCCAGGGAATCAAAATATACTGTATCAGCTGCGACAGCGCTCGTAAATAGTGTCAGGGCGCCTTCCATATTCAGTTTTTCAGATCTTCGCAAGGAATAGGAAGAAAATCTTTCATGTTCTACCATGGGCCAACTGATGAGGTAACCGATGGGTTGGTAGCTGATATCAATATTTTCAATGGGTGCAGGATGAATGATGGAATTATCCACATACACCACAATGGTATCACTGTTTGCATAATTATCATTGATATCCCAACCCTGAACATAGATAACATGTGATGAACCATTTTCCAGCTCAAGGGTATTCCAATCAAATGAATAAGGAGCGGTGGTGTCGATCAATCCAGTGCCCACATCATCCACAAACAGCTCAGTCCCTGCCACACCTTCCTCGTCGGTGGCCGTGCAGGTCACCAGTGCAGTTTCATAGACCACATCAAGGTGTGCCGGAGTATTCATAACGATAACAGGTGGCGTTTCATCATCATCGGGGAGAAACAGGCTACATGAATAATTAATTATTGTAAAAAGTATAGTCAGTGAAATAGCAATCTTACGCATAAATCCCTCTCTGTTCATTTATACATCCCGATCCTGGGGTCGGGAGAAAGCGTCGTATTCTTTAAATAATGCGATATGCTTGAAAAATCCATAAGGCATGAAATTACTCCTCAGTCAAAGTAACACCAAGCATTTATGAAAGTTAGAATGTCCTGGGTTGATGCCGTAGGAAACAAGAAAGCCCCTGCACAGGGCAGAGGCTTAACTCGTGTTAGTGGATCAGAATGAATTATTACTTTATATAAACTCGTCTACCGAAGCCTTAGCGTAGGTAGACCATTTTGATCGTTTTGATGTATTCCCCCGCAAGCAATTTGCATAGATACACACCGCTACTTATCGGAAATCCATTTTGATTTACCCCATTCCATAGAATATCATGGGTTCCAGCACTCTGTGGTCCACTGAAGAGTTTATCCACCATTCGACCCTGTAGATCATAGATAAGCAATTCAACCTCCCCCGCTTCAGGTAGGCTGTAAGTAATTGTTGTGGAAGGATTGAAGGGGTTGGGATAGTTTTGCTTAAGACAAAT
>JADHUM010000054.1 GCA_016784545.1 Candidatus Neomarinimicrobiota bacterium | reverse complement strand
TGCAGAACGTATACAAGCTAAATGTGCTTCAAAGTATGAAGCCGATTATTCTTCCCCTGAGATTTAAAACCATATAGTTAGGATTTAGTTAAATGGCTGATTTAGGAAATATCCTTTTATTTTTTCTGTTCCCGGTAAGTGTATTTACCGCACTCACCGCATTAGCGGCAGGGGTGACCAAACGAAGAGGGCTTTTAGAGGCTGCCAGGAGAGGTGCATACGCTGCCTTTGGCGTGACAACACTTGCAGTCCTTGCTCTTGAATATTTATTGGTTACCAGTGACTTCTCAATTGAGTATGTCGCCAGTAATACCAATTTTGCCTTACCCTTGTTTTACAAAATTGTCGCCTTGTGGGCCGGTCATAATGGCTCCCTTTTGCTCTGGACCTGGATTGTGACCATATTCAGTGCGATTGTTGCCTACCAACATCGTCACAAAAACAATGATCTTATGCCGTACGTACTATTTGTCATGGCAACGACTATGGTTTTCTTTTCAATTTTGAGTGTTTTTATTTCCAATCCATTCCAGACACTTTATCAGGAATTTGGGAACACACTGCAGGAATTCACAGCCCGTGATGGACGTGGATTGAATCCATTACTTCAGCACCCGGCAATGATTATTCATCCTCCTATTCTGTTTATTGGTTATGTGGGATCGGTGGTACCATTTGCTTTCGCAATTGCAGCGCTGATTACGGGTAAGCTTGGCGCAGGCTGGATTCACACAACCAGACGTTGGGCACTAACTACCTGGGGCTTTCTGGCAGTAGGAATCGTGTTAGGCGGAAAATGGGCATATGTGGAACTCGGTTGGGGTGGCTACTGGGCCTGGGATCCAGTTGAGAATGCTTCACTGTTGCCGTGGTTGACATCAACAGCTTACTTGCATTCTGTTATGATACAAGAGCGCAAGGGGATGTTAAAAATCTGGAACATGGCGCTTGTGATTGCCACGTATTTACTCTCAATATTTGGGACTTTCCTGACTCGCAGCGGTATTGTGAGCTCGGTTCATGCCTTTGCTAATTCTGGTCTAGGACCAGCCTTCGCAATCTTTTTGAGCATGGGAATTATTTTCAGCGTCGCGCTACTATTGTATCGTCGCAAGGATCTAAAACCTGATGAAGAGATGGAATCGCTTGTTTCACGAGAGAGTGGATTCTTATTTAACAATTTGTTGTTCCTTCTCGCCACAATCGCTGTGTTGTGGGGAACCATGTTCCCTGTCATTAGTGAGCTGTTTACTGGAGATCAGATTACAGTAGGACCTCCCTGGTTCAATAATATCATGATTCCCATTGGGTTGGCTCTTTTACTTCTGACTGGGGCAGGACCATTATTAGCCTGGCGACATACATCTGTTGAAACCCTGAAGCGCAGCTTTGGGTGGCCTATACTGGGGAGTGCGATCTTAGTTGTTGTGCTGCTTGCATTTGGTATACGTGACGGGTGGGCTCTGGGCTCATTCGCCATTTCCTTTTTTGTCATGTGGACCATTGTTGTAGAATTTGTGAAAGGTGCTAACATCCGCAAAAAGAATTCCGGCGAGAATTTTCTGGTTGCCATGTATATGCTCTCTCGAAAAAATACCCGTAGATATGGTGGATATTTGATCCATGCTGCCATGGTTATCATGTTCATAGGCTTTACTGGAAATGCTTTTAATTCTGAGACACGTGCTGAAGTGGGTGAGGGAGATTCCTTCCAATTGGGTCCCTACACCTTTAATGCCATCAAAATAACCGAAGCTCAGACTGAAAACTACTCATCGCAAACTCTTGAGCTTGAAATGTACAGAAATGATCGGCTTGTCGATGTGATCACGCCAGAGAAACGATTCTATTTTGCTTCTGAACAACCCTCAACCGAAGTCGACATCTATTCAACACTCCGTGAAGATATTTACGCCGTGCTCTCTGGTATGAGCAATGATGGTACAAAAGTCATCGTCCAGGTTTATCGAAATCCGTTTGTAACCATGGTTTGGATTGGGTCGTTTATCATGGCGCTTGGGACCCTGTTTGCCCTGTTGCCCAATCTGCGCGAGTCCAAGGGGGGAGTCGAATAATGAGTTATTTAGCATACCTCACAGGGCTAGCCTTTCTGGTCTGGATTGTCATGCCCCTATTCAAAAAAGATAGCACCTGGGTATCACTTCATATGGAAGTGGAAGAACTCGCAGATAGAAAGCAGCGGGTTTATGGCAATATTGCTGATCTGGAATTTGATTTTGCCATGGGACGCCTGAGTGAAAAAGATTTCAAAAATATTCGTACTTCATTTCTTAGTGAAGCAGGTCGGGTTATTGAGAAGCTGGAAGGCCAGAAATCCACTGCGCTCATGGACCGAATTCAGAAGGACATTGAACATCTAGGAAAAAAGAAGAAGAAAAATAAGCACAAGCCCAAAAGCAGCGCTGCAGTTTTTTGCACAGCGTGTGGAGCAGAGAATCTTGCTGAAGCTAAATTTTGTATGAAATGCGGGGAGGGGTTGTCATGATTTCAAAATTTGCTCATCAATTCCTGATCCTGCAGCTTCTTTTTGGATTAAGCTTCGCTGGTGATCTCCGTGTTAATATTATAAATGGCACAAAAAATGAATCTGGCAATGCCGATCGTGTTGTCCTCATTGATCTCGCTGCTGGCATGGCTGAAGTGGCTTCGGCTTCAAATGTCATCAAATCAACAACATTTAGTGACATAAATGCTGGTGCTCAGAGTCAATATCTTGTCCGTGCAACCCTGGGTGGGGTTAACTATTCGGTGATGTTTGTTCCCACACCTGGTGTAACTGCCTGGGAAACTTCTTTGACGGTTTATGAATCAAGTGAAACGCTCAGGAATGTGAATGCATCAGTACCATTTTTTGTAATTTATGGATTTGAGGATAAACTTTACATCCAGAAGCGTATTGTGCTTGAGAACCTGTCTTCACCACCTGTAACTTTTTCTGCCACTCCTGGTCTGGCAAAGGTACATCTGCCAAATAATATTACAGAGCTAGAAAATTTAACCTTTAAAAGTGGCACCATGCCTGTGCGGACCGCTCCAATAGATACGGATGCTGGTCAGGTGTTGCCAAACCCCATCAAACCGGGCTTATCTGAGATTGATATGGCTTATTATACACCATATGATCCGAATGGAACCTCTCTATCCGAGTTAGTAGGATATGATATTGACCATTTTCATGTCTATACCATGCCGCTTGACCTCACCATTTCTGCACCGGGTCTCTCACGTGAAGGCACAGACAACGAAAATGGCCTGGCAATCTATGCTATTGAGGGTGTCAAGGCTGGAACCATGTTGGAATTTCAAGTTTCAGGCAAAGGGATGTCAGAGACTGGTGCAGATGACCATGACCATTCAGAACAACAAAATTCTGGAAAAATTGTCATTGAAAATCGCATGGATTCCAGTATTGAGTTAGCCCTGGCAGGTGTCCTGGTAATGGCACTCCTCGTATCTTTGTTTGTTTCGGTGACTCAACAGAGTGAGGACTTGAAGCAGGAATCTATTGTAATGTTGAAAAAGCAAAAGTCTGATCTTTTAAAACAATTTGCCAAATTAGGCGATGCATCCTCAGATGCAGATGAAAGGGAAAAGCTTCTCTATCGTCTTGTCTCAGTCTACAAAACACTGGATAGGATCAAGTAATTTGAGCGTACCTGCTCTTGAAGTTTTAGGTGTATCCAAAGATTTTGGACGGATTATTGCACTCCGTGGTGTGTCATTCTCTGTCCAATCAGGAGAGTTTGTCAGTATCCTGGGTCGTAATGGTGCTGGCAAGACCACACTCCTAAATATTCTTAGCGGTGTATCCAGACCTAGTGAAGGTGAAGTAAAACTTTTTGGAACGAATCCAAGCGACCGTGAAAATAAGGCCAAGCTGGCCGTTATCTCCCACGAGATGTTCCTGTATGGCAATCTGACTGCTCTTGAAAATCTTGAATACTATAGTCGTATTTACAATGTTCCTGATTCAAAGGGTCGAATTGAAGAAGTGCTGAATGATGTTGAGCTTACTCATCGTCGTTTTGATCTCGTGGCGACTTACAGTAGGGGTATGACTCAACGTCTTACTATTGCCAGGGCATTGCTGCACGAGCCTTCCTTACTGCTTCTGGATGAGCCGTTTACCGGTCTGGACCAGCACGCAATTGGAATGCTGATCGCCTTGCTTAAAAAGCAGAAGGAAATGGGTAGAACCATTGTACTCACAACGCATGATCTGCATACAGCTGCAGAACTCTCCCATCGATACCTCGTTATTTCAAAGCATAAGATTGTAAAAGATGGGTTGATGTCTGATACAAATCCAGATGCTATTCGAGCAAATTTCTTCAGTGCAGAAGCTGGAGGGATAGCGTTATGATGCAGACAGCCATCTCAATTGTAAAAAAAGATCTCCGCATGGAGTTCAGATCCAAAGAGAGTATTCTGGCCATGTGGATATTCTCCCTGCTCATATTCGTCATTTTCAATTTCACATTTGAAGTATCCAGGTTGGTTATGCTTGAGATAGCTCCAGGACTACTCTGGGTGGCATTTGTTTTCTCAGGTATGTTTGGTCTCAATCAATCCTTTTCTCTGGAAAAAGAGAATGGGAATCTTCGAGCAATGGCCTTGATGCCTGTTGATGGCGGGCAGATTTATGTGGGAAAATTTTTAAGCGTTACCATCATCATGCTCATGTTTGAGGCCTTAATCTTCCCCATATTTATCATCTTTTATGATCTTCAGCTTTCTGTGGGTATGTTCATGCTTATTCCAGTCATTCTTGCTGGAACCATAGGATTTACAAGCCTGGGAACCATACTGTCTGCAGTTGCTGTCCATACGAGGAATCAGCAGATTCTGTTATCCCTCTTATTATGGCCCCTGGTTTCACCAATTATCATCTGGTCCGTTTCATTGAGCGGTATGGTGTTGAGCGGTGAAGTTACAGAGGCTTTTTATCCACTTCTTTTAAGGGTTGGAGCATTTGATGTTATCTTCTTCACGCTCTCCTATATGCTCTTTGATTTCATTTTAGAAGATTAGAATGAACCAAACAAATCAAAATATTAAAGGCAATTCATGAGATCCAAAATTGATAAAGTACTACTCGTGATACTATTCATTGCGTTCCTTATGAGTATCTATTTAATTTTTCAATGGGTGCCTCAAATAAAGGCCTCTAATCCGGCTGAACAGATCGCCCAGCGCATATTCTATTTTCATGTTCCCAGCGCCTGGCTCGGCTTTCTAGCCTTCTTTGTGGTCTTCGGTGGCAGTGTTGCCTACCTGGCGACCCGGGACCGCAAATACGAGTTAATCTCAGTGGCATCTGCGGAAATTGGAGTTCTCTTCATCACACTGGTTTTGATTACTGGTCCTATCTGGGCAAAACCGGTTTGGGGAATCTGGTGGACCTGGGATGTACGTTTGACTTCATCGTTGATATTATGGCTCATCTATGTCGCTTATCTCATGTTGCGCCGCTATCTGCCGGACGGGAGTAAACGAGCTAACCTCTCCGCTGTGGTGGGCATTATTGGCTTTATTGATGTTCCCATTGTCTATTATTCAATTCGCTGGTGGGAGACGCAACATCCCAAGGCAGTTATGGCCAGTAGCGAAGGTAGTTTAGCAGCTCCAATGTTTTTTACATTTATGTTTTCACTGGCAACATTTACGCTTCTGTATGTGTATTTGATTCGCAAACGCTATCAGTTGTTGAGTCTTGAGGACACCCTAAATAAGCAGTTTAAAGAAATGGAGATTTTATAAATGGACGCTTTTGTATATTTATTTCTAGCCTACGGCTTCATCTGGCTGGGAATTTTTGGATTTATATGGTATATGAATAAAAAAGTGGATCTCCTAAATCAGGAAATGACACTCCTAAAAGAGCTTATCGACCAAAAGAAATAGGGATTTTTCCAAATGTCAAAAAAAATTGTTCACGTTGTAGGTACGGGCACAATCGGTGAGCCACTAATTGGATTGTTATCCGACTACAAAGCCAGCCTCGGTATTGATGAAATAACCTTTCACAAACGCACACCCCTGAAAAGTGAACATGCCAAGGTTCTTAGACTGCTCAAACGAGGGGCTCGTCTGGTAACGGATCAAGAAGCATTTGAAGGCTTTCAGGACATTGGATTGTCTCCTGCATTTTCTACCGTTGAAGCCATCGACAGAGCAGCTGTTGTCATAGATTGCACCCCAAAGGGTGTGGGTCATAAAAACAAAGTTAAATATTATCATAATTTTGATCATAATACGCTGGGATTTATCGCTCAGGGAAGTGAAACTGGTTTTGGAAAACCCTATGCTCGCGGAATCAATGACGAAGCCCTGATTCATGGAGAAGATCGCTTTTTGCAGGTCGTTTCCTGTAATACCCACAATCTTTCATCACTGGTGAAGACCATTGGCATGCATAATGGTGATCCTGAGAATCTTTTGGATGGTCGGTTCGTGATGATTCGTAGAGCCAATGACTTAAGTCAGGCCAATGATTTTATCCCAGCACCCGAAGTTGGTCACCATAGCTCAGAACGCTACGGTACACATCATGCTAAGGATGCAGCTAATCTGTTTAAAACCTTGGGTTATGATGTGAATATTTTTTCATCAGCCATGAAGTTGAATACACAATACATGCATATCGTCCATTTCAATATTAAGATGAAAGAGGCGATGACCATGACCCAGGTGATGGAAATATTTGAAAAAAACCCCCTGGTGGCAATAACTGAGAAAAGGCTCTCTAGCCAAGTTTTCTCATTTGGCCGAGATCATGGTCATTATGGTCGAATATTAAACCAGACAGTTATATCATCGCCAAGCCTTCAGCTTATCGATGGCGGAAAAGAGTTGGTAGGATTTTGTTTTACGCCACAGGATGGCAACTCACTCCTGAGTTCTATCTCTGCGGCAACGTGGTTTATGTACCCGAATTCCTACGAGCAGAAAATTCAATCCCTAAGTGATTGGTTCTTTGATGAGGTGTAATCATCCTGCAAAATATGAATAAATACGAAGCGACTCTATAGATCTCATAGGGTCGCTTTTATGTTAACCAGCACTTTATTTCGTCAATACTGCCTGTCATCGGACTGGTATAAACCCCAACTCAAAGTCTTGGTGGCTTGTTCAGGAGGTATGGACTCTACAGTGCTCCTTCATCTGCTACGTGATGTCCCTCATATTCAACTTGGCATTGTTCATTTTGATCATCAGCTACGTGGAGCTGAGAGTGATCAGGATAGGGGATTTGTCAAGCAACTGGGTTCGGATCTCGGATTTCAGGTGTATACTATCTCGGAAGATATTCAAGATTACGCTAAATTAAATGGCTTGAGCCTTGAAGAAGCCGGGAGTGTTAGACGCCGATCGACCTTCCTGGCGTTACGGGACCAATTGGGATATGACTATGTCGCTTCAGGCCAACATTTGGACGATCAAATTGAAACCATCCTGATGAATTTATATCAGGGAACTGGTATTCAAGGGTTGGCAGGAATCAGTGAAAGGGCCAATAGTTTTATCCGGCCCCTGTTGAATTACACTCGTGATGAAATCCAGGTCTTTTCGGATGAACATAAGCTTGATTATTGCACTGACCGGTCTAATGCAGATATATCCTTTTTAAGAAATAATATCAGGGCAAATCTTATTCCTGGACTGAGTAATGATATTGATGATCGGTTACGAACTGCTATCGAAGGAATATTTCGTGAGGGGCAGGTTATAAATCGATTGATAGAAACTAGTGTAGAAGATGTTGATATAAAAGGATTTAGAGCTGATTATGCCCCGAAAATAGCATTAGGATTGGGAGAGCTCCCCGACTATTTTTCGCCGATCCAAAAGGCGATTTTTGACAGAGCTTTTCAATCAATTTCTTTGATGCCACAGGGAATCTCATCCAAGCATTTCCATGCTTTGAAATCATTGTTTAGTGACAATTCAATTGGAAAGGAAGTACAGCTTCCGGCTTCAGTAACGGCTGTTCGTGATAGAGGGGGAATAACACTATTCAAACCATCGGATTATCAGTGGTCAAGTACAGTACTATCAGGTACGAGTCAGGTTAGGTTTCCATTCTTTCAGGTCGATTATACCACATCCATTCTTGAAGATCATATTCAAGATCCTGCTTACCTCTGGTACATGGATGCGTTAGACTCATACAAAATACGTATTGCAGAAACAGGGGATAGAATGATAGTCGATGTATCAGGTAGAACTATATCTATTAACCAGATCCTGCAATCAGCACATGTAGCTCCTCATCTGAAAACATTTTATCCAATTGTTGAACGTCAGGGTGAAATCATATGGGTGCCGGGCATCCGTACAGCACCATCCGCAATGGTTTCAGAAGAAATAATCAAAGAGAGTAGATCAAAGCACTGTATGAAGGTAGAATTTCAAAAGGGAACGTTCGAATGAATACGCGAGTAGTGGAAAACATGGGTAAATACACCGGTCAGGTTTTAGAGGAAGTCTTTTCCCGTGAAGTCATCGAGAAACGAATTGATGAGCTGGCCAAGCAAATATCCACCGATTATGCTGGCAAGGTACCGATATTAATTGGTGTCTTGAATGGCTCTGTCTTTTTTCTGGCAGACCTTGCAAAAAGACTTGAAATTGATTGTGAGATGGATTTCATCAAAGTTTCCTCATATCATTCTGGAACCCAATCGTCCGGGACAGTTCGACTTCTTAAAGATATTAGCTGTATTATCACCGATCGCGATGTGATTATTGTTGAAGATATCATTGACAGTGGACTTACAGCCAGATTCTTGAAACATAGAATTCTCGAAAATCAACCTGCTTCCGTTGCCTTCGCCACACTGCTTTTTAAACCTGAATGTCTCAAGCTGGAGTTTGAAGCTGAGTATGTTGGTTTTGAAGTAGCAGACCGCTTCCTCGTAGGCTATGGTTTGGATCTTGACCAAAAGTTCAGGAACTTACCCTCGATCTGGGCATTTCCTGTAAATATGAATTTGTAAAAGGACATCATGAACGCAGATAACCAATCAGATAAAAATCAGGAGAGGGGTCCTGGAAATCAGGACAATGCTCCACGTCGCAACGACAGAAGTTCAAATCAACGTCGTAGACCACCAAGAAAACCCTATCCCAAGCCAGATAATCGCAATCAGCGTGATAATAGGGACAACAAGGGCAAGCGAGATAGTCGTGATAAAAGAGATAACCGGGATAAAAGAGATTCTCGACCGAGAAATAGTCCTCGACCTGAGTCAAAACCCGTAAAGAAATCCACAAACATCAAGATTACCCGTCCGGCTGAGGGGAATGAGAACTGGCAAAAAGGATTGAAGACTACTCTTTTATGGGTAGTTATCCTGATGTCAGTATTTGTTTTTGCTCAGGTGCTAAAAACGGACACCGAGCATGTCCAAAAGCTGGGTTACACTGAATATAGAACCCTGCTTCTTGACGGTAAAATTGAATCCGCCGTATTGAAGAAAAATCAATTTCATGCAACGCTCAAAATTCCTGAAACCACTGTTATAAACGGTGTGAGTAAAGATTATACAAAATTCTGGGTAGTATTATCCCCAACTATTGACAGCGATGTTACTGCAGAGTGGGATGCCATGGGTATTGTCTATGAATTCCAGGACGAGACTCGTGATTGGGTAGATTATCTTTTTCAGATATTGCCATGGTTCCTGATCATCTTCTTCTGGTTCTTCCTTATGCGTCGCATGCAGTCAGGTGGCGGGGGAACCAAGGGCATATTTTCCTTTGGCAAGAGCCGTGCTAAAATCATTGATCAGGAAAAACCTCAGACCACGTTCAGGGATGTGGCAGGTTGTGAGGAATCCAAAGAAGAACTCAGAGAAATTGTTCAATATCTAAAACATCCCGATCGTTTCCAAAAACTTGGTGGCAAGATTCCCAAGGGAGCTCTTTTAATTGGACCGCCCGGTACAGGAAAAACATTATTGGCAAGAGCTGTTGCTGGTGAAGCTGGAGTTCCTTTCTTTAGCCTGAGCGGTGCTGATTTTGTGGAAATGTTTGTTGGTGTAGGTGCCAGCCGAGTTCGTGATTTATTTGAACAGAGCAAGAAAAGTTCACCATGTATCATTTTTATTGATGAATTAGATGCCGTAGGTCGCCAACGTGGAGCTGGTTTAGGTGGTGGTCACGATGAGAGAGAGCAAACCCTGAATGCCCTGCTGGTCGAGATGGATGGATTCGAAGCCACAGACAACATCATTTTGCTGGCTGCAACCAATCGCCCAGATGTATTGGATGCGGCCCTATTGAGACCTGGACGTTTTGATAGGCAGATTACCGTAGACAACCCCGATGTTCGTGGTCGGGAAGCTATTCTCAAAGTTCACTCTAAAAATATTCCATTGGCTAAAAATGTTCGCCTCGATGTTATTGCGAAAGGCACACCGGGTATGTCTGGAGCAGATCTGGCAAACCTCATTAATGAGGCAGCGCTCCTGGCGTCCAAGCACAGAAAACAACGTGTTGAAATGGTGGATATTGAGCACGCCAAGGATAAAGTGATGATGGGCTCAGAACGTCGTAGCATGGTCATTACTGAAAAGGAAAAAAGAACAACCGCTGTTCACGAAGCAGGACATGCTCTGGTTGCGCGCCTGACAACAGGTACGGATCCAGTCCACAAGGTAACCATCATTCCACGTGGTCGTGCCCTTGGGCTTACAGCTCAATTACCTGTGGATGATCGCTACAATTTTTCCAAAGATTACATGGAAGGCATGCTTGCCATCCTTATGGGTGGTCGTGTTGCCGAGGAAGTGGTTCTCAACCAGATGACCACAGGCGCTGGAAATGATATTGAGCGCGCCACATCTCTCGCCAGAAAAATGGTGGTTGAGTGGGGCATGAGTGAAAAAATGGGTCCCATGACTTACGGTCAGAAGAAAGAAGAAATCTTTATTGGTCGTGATCTGGGAGTGCATCGTGATTTTAGCGAAGATATTTCCAAAAAGATTGACGCTGAAGTTCGAAAGATCATTGACACGGCCTATAAAAAAGCCAGAGAAATCATTTCTAAAAATCAGGATAAACTGGAGCTGATTACAAATCTGCTCCTTGATAAAGAAAGTATAGATGGTCGCCAACTTGACGGAATATTGGGTTTAAAGTATGTAGATCACACTCAGGCTAAGCAAAGTGAGAATCCCCAGAGAGGTCGGGGTAGATCCAATAATCCGAGACACCGTTCTGACAACCCGCGTCAGAGACCGGATAAGGTTGTTCCAGGGATAGAAAAAGAAACTGCAAAGGAAGTAGAGCCGATTGTCCCAAAAGTTGAGACATCTATTCCAATCGTGGAGTCTGAATCTCAAGATATCCTCCAGAAAACTGAGGAAGCGGTGAAAAAACCCGCTCCAGCTAAAAGAAAAGCTCCTGTAAGACGAAGACCTCCAAAGCCTAAGAAGCCAGCTGAGGGTGAGGGTTCAGAAGAGCCATCTGCCAAAGAACCCAAAGCGTAATTTACAATCATTTCCTATGACTGAGGACAAAGTTTCATCTGAAATAGGAAAAACATGGTTGATTAAAGATCAGGAGTTACATCTAGATACGCCAGTCATAATGGGCATTCTAAATGTGACTCCTGATTCATTTAGTGATGGTGGTCAGTTTATTGATCCTTCAATGGCGGTTTCTCGTGCTTTGGAGATGTTGGATCAGGGTGCGACCATTATTGATGTTGGGGGAGAATCTACGCGTCCTGGCTCACTGCCAATATCGGTGGAAGAGGAAATATCTCGCACGGTTCCAGTTATCACTGCTCTGGCTGCACAGTCAGATGCAATCATTTCAATAGACACTCAAAAAGCACCCGTAGCACAGGCTGCGCTAAAGGCTGGCGCTCATATTATCAATGACGTATCTGCAGGTCGTAGTGACCCAGAAATGTTTGAGATTGTCCGTAATAGTCAAGCGGGATATATCCTTATGCATATGCAAGGCAACCCTGAAACCATGCAGATAGCACCATCATACGGGAACGTGATGGATGATATTGAACACTTTCTCATGGAACAAATACGTTCTGCAACTTCAGTTGGGATTGATATTGAGCGGATTGTAGTGGATCCCGGCATAGGTTTTGGAAAAACTTTAGAAGACAATCTAACTATATTGGGAAATCTACAGCGTATAAATGCCGCCGGCAGACCCATCATGATTGGCGCCTCACGGAAATCATTTATCGGTATGATTGATGACTCACCAGCAGACCAACGGCTCGGGGGATCACTGGCGGCAATCATCTCAGGATTTATGAGGGGTGTTAGAATTTTCAGAGTTCATGACGTTGCTGAAACACGGCAAGTTCTTGATATCTTCAGTGCCATTCAAAAACATTCGGATTAAATTGCACAATGTCTGAAAGAAAAAATATACTCCTTATCGTCCTTGGACTACTGATTACGACTGTCACAGGTTATTTCTGGCGTTATGAATTGTTCTCTCTCGCTTTTCTCTCTGTGCGTGTCTATGATGTGGTAGATATTCTTGCTGTTTCTTTCGTTCTTTATTCCCTATATAAAGTTTTTAAGGGGACCAGAGCAGCTCAATTGCTATCTGGTATCCTCATACTGATCCTCCTATCGGTTCTTGTCCGCTGGGCGGAACTTCATGGTATGTCCTGGCTCTTATCCAATCTTTCTACTGTTTGGGTTATTGCTGTTGTGATTCTCTTCCAGCCAGAACTGAGAAGAATCCTAATCTACCTCGGTCAAAATCCATTTGTCAGATACCTGTTCCGGGTTAAGAATCTTGCCATGGTTGGTGAGATTTCTGAGGCCATCCTGACTTGTCAGGAACGCAAATGGGGTATGCTGATTGTCATGGAAGGCGAAGTTGGGTTGAAACACATCAAGGAAAAATCAGCCTCTATCAATGCTCGAGTATCTGCCGAGCTGCTGGTATCGATTTTTAATCCCACATCACCCCTCCATGATGGCGCCGTTATAATCAACCACGAAGTGATTGAGTCAGCCAAGTGCATTCTTCCGCTATCAGAGGAGCCTCAGGGTGTCAGAATGAAGCTGGGAACACGACATCTCGCTGCATTGGGGCTATCTGAAGAGACAGATGCTCATATTCTGGTCGTATCAGAAGAAACGGGTACCCTCTCCCATGTCTATAACGGGGTCATGAAGCGTGGACTGGATGAGGTTCAGTTACAAAAAGTGCTCAATAACCTGATTGTCTGATATGCGACAACGGCTGATATGGATTCTCATTCTGGGATCCTTTCTCTCGGCAGACTCTGTGCAGCGTACAAGCTCCCCTGGGAATGCAAATCCTCACTCCGAAATTATCTGGACTATCGAGATTCCAAATGTGAGTCATATTGGTGTAAAATCAGATGGTCTTGAATACTCAGGGTGGAACCAGACCGTTCTGGATAATGGATTTCGAGTTCCAGTAAAATCAAAACTGATTTTCACACTTACGGGTCCGCCGACTATTGATTTTGATTTGGGTACTCCTCAGGCAGTTCCAGTTTCCGAATCTCAATCTTTTATCATGGAACAAGCAAAAGGAATGGATATCCAGGCACTTCCTGTACAGACAATGGGACGTGAAATAGTCAGTCTCAAACATGTTAGGGATGGTGATGGATATCAATTATGGGCGGTGAATGTACTGGGCGCTGAATTTAATGAGAGTACTGGAGCATGGATAATTCCCGGGCAGATCACTGTGAATATTGGCACAGATCTGATACCGTCGAGCCTGGTGGATAATAGTGAGCTTTATCTAAATCACTATACTCCCACATCACATGGGACCCTGGTCGCAAATAATTCGGGTTTGGGACAGGGTAAGGTGAAACTGCATATTCTCAAGGATGGTATTTATCGCATTTACTACGACTCCCTTTCACAAACACCGGATTTCCCATCTGAGCAAATCAGCAGTAGATCTTTGATTTTAAGAGAACGAGGAGCAGAACAGGCCATCCACGTCAATGATCATGGTGATGAGATTTTTAATGGGGGTGATTATTTTGACTTTATAGGTAAGCAAAAATATTTCGACGGTGAATCTCAATACTTCGATGCTTTTTCTGATATTAATGTCTATTGGCTTGATTGGGGCGGAACTGATGGGCTGCGCTTTGTTGAAGAGTCAGGCGCCCTGGTTGATTTAACTCCTGTGAGACCAACCACCTTCTGGGACAGGATTCATGTTGAAGAAGACAATGACTTTGAAAGACTGGGACAGGTTGATACTGATATGCCCAGCATTACACGAGATCATTATTTCTGGGAATCTGTAAATTCAGGAAAGACCGAGGAAGTAAGTTATTTTCTACCGAACCCATTCCGCGGATCAAGTGAAAATCTTCAAGTATCTTTAGGCCTGCATGGTCTTACCTATAGTGAAACCGCTGGAGAGGTGAAAAGTCATACGCTCTATGCTTTCATGAATGATCACTCCATTGGCGAAGGGAGTTGGATTCAGCAGGAAGAGTATATCCTTACTTCACCATCAACTCTGAACCTCTCCCACAATATTCTAGCAGCAAATGGTGAGAATACTTTGGCTATATTCGCTCCGCCCCCCGCCGGCACTGAACCTGGGAACTATGACAAAATAGTGTTGAATTGGATTGAAATTGGCTATGAACATCTTCTTAAAGCAGATGGCAACCAGCTGAGGTTTAGAAAGTCATTCATCAACCCCTCAACCAATCTTGAATATGAAATACAGGGATTCCAATCCCATGAGTTGGTACTATACAAGGAGGGGCTCTCAAAAATTACAGGTTTTACCATACGGGAAAACTGGGATGCAGTTGAACCTGAGTACAGCTTGGTTTTCCAGGATCATTCCACTGAGGCAACACCTGATTATTGGGCTGCAAGCGTAGATGGAATTTTGCAGCCTCTAAAAATTTCAATAGATACAACTGCCTTTCTGAGAGAGCAAGATGCTGACTTAATTGTCGTCACCATTCCCGAATTTATGGATGGTCTGGAACCCTATCTGGAATTCAAACGTAGTGAGGGCTGGAATCCCATTGCCGTTTCGGTGGCAGATATTTATGATGAGTTCAACTGGGGCATTCATTCACCTCTGGCCATCAAATCCTTTTTACGATATGCGAACAACCATTGGGTTTCCCATCCTGAATATGCCGTTTTATTTGGTGATGCCATATCAAATCCACAACAGACCAAGCGAGACATACGAATTGAGAATATTCCAACTTTCTATATGCAGACCTATGGGTGGGGAGCAGCTGAGGCAGATTATTGGTACAGTCTTATAAATGGTGATGATTACCTTCCGGATATTAATATTGGCAGAATTCCCTGTAATGATATCGAGGATCTCAATACCTCACTGACAAAACTTATTACCTATGGCTCAGGAGCAAATTATGGTACCTGGCAGAATGAACTCATTACCATTGCTGGATTCGATGCAACCTTCAAAAGTCAGAGTCAATCAATCCTGAGGAATACGGTACCGCCTGCTTACATGCCTTCCCGAATATTCATTGATCGCGATTCAGAAGGGCAAATCTTCTGGGGTGATACGGACTCGCTGGTAGAGCATTGGAATCGTGGCAAGCTGCTCATCAATTTTTTGGGACATGGTGGAGGAGCTGTTTGGGCTGACAGGTCCCTCTTTGTGAGAGATGATATCAACTATCTGGATGAGGACACCCCACCAGCATTTGTGACCAGTATGACCTGCTTCACCGCTTCATTTGCGCAAACCAGGGGACTGGGCGAGGTGGTAGTCTCGGAATCGCCCACAGGCGCCATTGGATGGTTTGGCTCATCTGGCGTAGGGTGGATAATCAACGATTATCTCATGGTACAGCCGCTCATAAGAAGGTTGCTTGAAGATGATAAGACGGTTGGGGAAATTATCAATATTGCGCGGATGGAGTATTTCCTGGCCAATAGTGGGTACGATTATTTAAAGCCATCCATGTTATTCCAGTATAATTATCTGGGGGACCCAACCACGCGGTTACTCCGGCCAGAGAGGCATGAATCTTTGGTTTCAGAGAAATCCATTTACGGTCTGACCGAGCAGCTCAATCTGAACTATGTAGATGATGTTCCAGGGGATATCAACCTGCTGCCAATAAATGCCGAGAATCAACCCTGGTGGTTTTTACCTCAAACATTTCCCACAGTGTCAAACTCAAACTTTATCATCTCTCAGGAAGAGGCAACCCCCTCAGGAATGGCAAGAACAATCTTCACTCTGGATAGGGGAAACACTGAATCTGCTTACCAGGGGTTTGCGCCCTATTCCATAGCTGCTGACTGGTTTGAACATCAGCGACCCACAGCGGAGGAATTATCCCAATCACCAATCATTCCTATTCGAGTAAAATTTCATAGCGCTACCATAGAAGCAGACAGCATGCTTCTCATTCTTTCAGGATCCAACCAGGCTCGTATACAACTCATCAGGCAGGGTGACTGGTGGGAGCTAGCAGATACCACCCGTTTAAGTGCAGGAACCGCCACCACTTACTATTCTTTTTCTGCATTTTCACAAGGTGTTCACATTCAAACCTCAAACACTTTCATACTGTACCTCCCTCGTGATATATCGCTGACTGTCAACGACATAAGGGTTGGAGTTAAAGATATATTATGTGGTGTATATCTTGATTATTCATTGATGGGACAAGATATAACAACAGCATCAATGCATTTTGAAGCGGCCATGACAAATGGTACTCAAATTACTGATAAAACTATTGAAATCTATGAAGGCAATAATTCAATATTTATTCCTGTGATTTTCGGAATTGACACGGTTGAGGTAATCGCCTCCTTGAGTATCCTTAACGATGAGGACGTTGCTGACAATGCCCTGACCAAGGTCTTGACCTCTGATTATTACCAGATGCTACCAGGATTAGGCCTCACATTCGATGGGCAGTCAGCAGACACACTCCAACTTTGGGCAAGTGGAGGCATCTCTGGCGATCAAGCTGATACAGCCTGGGTCAGAATCACACCCTATAGTGATGCTATTTCGGCTCTGTCTGGAGTCACGCTGTACCAGGATTCAACAATCTATTTGCTTGAATCCTCTGGGCAAGATCTCACATTTCGGGTCAAATCGAATAGACAACTCTTTCGCAAAAATCTCAAGCTCTCAGCATGGGAATACATTGAGCAAGTTCAGCCAAACTCCTATCCGATTAATGGAGATGGTTTGATTGCAATGGGTGTAAAACAGGATTTTTCAGGTCCAGATGTATCCATGATGATTGAGGGACAACTATTCTTTGATGGTGACTATTTGCTGAAATCCAGTCATATCAATCTATTGGCAGAAGATGAGAATGGTTTTTCCTGGAATCAATCTGCTGTAAAGGTCACAGTAAACGGAAGCCCCGCTGAAGCACAATTGGGGGATACTACTCAGTCTGGGCAAATCATAAGTGCCACCATAGCTCTCGACCTAGAAGTTGGTGAGCACATTATTTCGTATCAGATGAGTGATGCGCTGGGAAACTGGTCAGAGGAGGTGTCAATCACTGGTGTGGTTGCCGGCGCAGCGGCCATCTATGACTATGGCAATTTCCCAAATCCATTTGAAGGTGAAACACTCATCATCTACGAATTAACCCAACCCCTGGATGATGTTGTCATCGATATTTTTACTCTCTCTGGGTATAAACTTCACACTATTGACTTATTTAGTGCAAGAGTGAGCATTGGTCTTGGCGCTATTGGATATCATGAAGTCCCCTGGAACGGACGCGATCGCTCCGATGACTTCGTGGCCAATGGCGTATACTTCTATCGTATCAAGGGTCAGTTGAATGATGAGGAAATAGTGGGCCCCATTGGAAAAATGGTGAAAAACCGATGAGAATTCTGGTTTCATTTGTGCTGCTGATTTTTCTGAGTTTTCAATCACTCCAAGCCGGGGAGTATGGGGATGCATTCTTGCTGGCCAGCCAATACCCCCAGGTTCAATCTTTGGGATACAGCACGGTTGCTGGGAGAGTGGTTGCAGGTCACGCTTTGAATAATCCAGCTGGTCTGGCTGCCAATGGTCATCAATCGCAGGTGAGTATGGTTTATCAGCAATTCACCGGTCTTTCCAGCAATATTGGTGTCGAAGGCAAGTACCCCATCGGTAAATCGTACATGTTTGGCGTTACTCTGATTCATAGTGCTGTGGATGGTCTTTACTCAAGACCTGATTTATCTGGACTAAGCCCTGCAGATAGGCGGGATTCTGTTCTTGCTCTTGATAACTCAAGTTTTGATATCATTGATTATCGTGAGGATGGAGCTTTTATAACCATAGCCCGAGAATTTGAGTTTGAGATAAATCTGGGATGGAAATTTTTCAAAATACCCTGCAGATTGCCCCTGGGAGTTTCAGCAAAGTACATCGATAAAGTACTGGTGGACAACCGGGGATTGGGATTTGGAATCGATATTGGGAGTCAACTTTTCTTTAATCTTGAAGGTATGAGTGAGATATTAAATAAGACTGAGTTTGGGATTGGCCTATTTCTAAGTGATATTTTAAATACACCTGTCTACTGGACCACAGAACACCAGGATGCCATAAAACGGAGCCTTGTTGGAGGTTTCTCCATATCTCAAAATTTTCCAAAATATGCATCTCAACTTACCATTACGAGTTCAATCCAGACCAGGTATGAAGCTGTGAGGCAATTTGGTATCGGGATCAAAGTGAAGGACACCATTTTTCTACGAGGAGGCTACGATGGATACACACCTTCCTTAGGTCTTGGCATTGGCTTAAAAAAGTTTATTATTGATTACTCGTTTAGCCAACATGAGTTGGCAAACATGCAAAAAATTGGAATTAATTACCATTTTTAATGGTGTTTAGACAGATATGGGGCATAGCGTGCAAAAAAGAATTTTACTAATATTAACTGTATTGTTCATGATACAAGTTTCATGGGCTCAAAATAAAGATCAAAGTCAAGCAGATCCGCGATACATAATCGATCCTGAGACTGGAAAATTGAGTATGTCAATCCGCATTTGGGGTGAGGTAAAGGTACCTGGTGTAAAACTGGTCCCCAGTGATGCTGATCTAATTTCGATTCTCAGCTATGTAGGTGGTCCTACCGATAAGGCAAAACTTGACAATATCAGGATACTTCGATTTAATGAGACAGAAGGTGAACCCAGAGTTGTGGTTGCCAATGTGGAAAAGTTTCTTGAAACAGGTGACAGCAAGCATATTCCAAAGATTTATCCCAACGATACTATTATCGTCAAGGGTACTATCTGGAAAATTCTGAGTACTGCAACGCCTTACATAAATCTGATGGTAACCTTAATCAACGGCTATTATCTCTACACCAGAACGACGACACCTTAAATGTTCGATGAAATTAGAGATGAAATGGGTGGACTTAAGCAGCGTCTCGATACGCTGAGGGGGCATCTTTGACCTCTCTGAGGTGCAGTCAGAACTGGGAGAATTAAAAGAGCTATCTGTCAAAGACGATTTCTGGAATGACCAGGCCACTGCTCAGGAAACTCTCAAAAAAATTAATTTATTAGAGTCTCAAATCTCAGATTGGGAAAATGTTCTCACTCATGAGGAAGATCTTGATATTCTCGTGGAAATCGCCCTTGAAGATCAAGACGAGAGTCTTACTCCAGATTTATCAAGATCATTACGCAAATTCCGCAAGACTCTGGACGACTATGAATTGCGACAATTACTCTCAAATGAGGATGATGCTCTCAATTGCATCGTCACCATTCATCCCGGCGCAGGTGGAACTGAATCTCAGGATTGGGCTGAAATGCTTTACCGCATGTACACGCGCATGTTTGACAATCGGGGATGGAGTTGGAAAGCTCTTGATTATCTCCCTGGTGATGAGGCTGGCCTCAAAGATGCTACTATTGAAGTAAAAGGCAGTTTTGCTTTCGGGTATTTAAAGGCCGAGAATGGGATTCACAGATTGGTGCGTATCAGCCCCTTTGATTCAAATTCCAGACGTCATACATCATTTGCATCTGTCTATGTTTATCCCCTTTACGACACTGAAATTGAAATTAACATTGATATGAGTGAAGTGAGAGTAGATACCTACCGCGCCAGTGGAGCCGGTGGACAGCATATCAACAAAACAGACTCAGCCGTACGGCTCACACACGGCCCAACCGGTATAGTCGTCCAGTGCCAGAATGAAAGATCCCAGCATAAGAACAAAGAAACGGCCATGAAAATGCTCAAGGCTAGACTCTATCAGCTTGAGAAAGAAAAGGAGCAGGCCAAGATGGATCAAATGGCCTCCTCCAAAACTGAAATTGGTTGGGGAAACCAAATCAGGTCCTATGTGTTTCATCCCTATACCATGGTCAAAGACCATCGCACTAAACATGAAACAGGAAACATACAAGCCGTCATGAATGGTGAAATAGACGGTTTTATCAAAGCATATTTATTGAATCAAATGGGAAAAGAATCCTAATGAGTGAGCGTACCCTTAATGAGATCATGGATCAGCGAAAAGAAAAGATTAAAACGCTGGTTGCTGATGGTATAAATCCATACCCACACAACTACCACCGAACCCACCTGATAACTGAAGCCCTGGAGCGCTTTGATGATCTCCAGGAGAAAAAGGGAACCCGCCTTGCCGGTAGACTCATGTCCAGACGCGTCATGGGCAAAGCCAGTTTTGCCAACATCATGGATGGTAGCGGAAAATTGCAGCTATACATCGGCCGTGATGATATTGGTGTTGATACTTACATGATGTTCAAACAACTGGATATTGGCGATTTCATTGGTGTCAGTGGTGAACTCATGACAACACGAACCGGTGAAAAAACCTTGAAAGTTCATGAACTAACGCTTCTGAGTAAGAACATCCGTCCTCTACCTAACGTGAAGGAAAAGGATGGCCAGATGTTTGATGGTTTTGAGGACAAGGAACAGCGCTACCGAAAACGTTATCTTGATCTTATCGTCAATCCTGATGTAAAGGAAACCTTTGTCAAAAGGGCAAAGATTTATCGGAGTATTAGAACCTTTTTTGACGATTCAGACTATCTGGAAGTAGAAACACCCATTCTTCAGCCGCTTTATGGTGGTGCCTCAGCACGTCCCTTTAAAACGCACCACAATGCCCTGAATATTGATCTTTTCTTGCGTATCGCTGATGAGCTATATCTCAAGAGGTTGATTATTGGTGGTTTTGAAAAAGTATTTGAATTTTCTCGAAACTTCAGAAATGAAGGTATGGATCGCACACACAATCCTGAATTCACCGCGATTGAATGGTATGAAGCCTATGTCGATTATTTTTATCTCATGGATCAAGTGGAATCACTCTTCAAGCATCTCGCTACTGATCTGGGCCAGTCCACATTTGAATTTAATGATCATGAAATTGACCTGACTAAACCCTTTGACCGGGCAACGATGGCAGAACTCGTGCAAAAACATGCCAATATTGATTTGTCGACGGCTGATACAGCAGAATTGCTCAAAGTTTGTCGTGAACACAAGATCGATGCTGCAAGTGATGCTAATTATGGTCAGCTTCTGGATGCCTTGTTTGATGAATTGGTCCAGCCACATCTCATTCACCCAACCTTTGTTACCGAATATCCGAAAGCCATTTCTCCACTTGCCAAGGAAAAGCGGGATAGCGATGGGACTTTTGTTGAGAGATTTGAATTATTTATTGCCGGGTATGAATTTGCAAATGCTTTTAGTGAATTAAACGATCCCATTGACCAACGTGAAAGATTGGAAGCTCAATCTGCACTTCGGGCAGCTGGCGATGAAGAAGCTCAAACTCTGGATGAGGATTTTCTCCAGGCTATGGAGTATGGAATGCCTCCAACAGGAGGTGTTGGCATTGGACTTGATCGTTTGGTCATGTTACTCACCGGTAATAGATCCATCCGGGATGTCCTTCTATTCCCACAAATGCGTCCTGAAACTAAAGGATAGGTTAAAAACCTCAGAAGTGTCCTATACTGGCTATCTCGCGACACGATATCTTTTCGGTAAGCACCGGGTTCCCTTTATAGCGTTTATCTCGCGCACCACCATGATAGGTATGGCGTTAGGGGTTGCTACATTGTTATTAGCCCTGGGTGTTATGCGTGGATTCGAATCAGTGGTCACAGACAAAATAATCGGATTTGATACCCATATTCGTATCGAAAAACTTTTTGAATCAGGATTTGATCTTGATGAAGAGAAAATTTCTGAAATTTCTGAGATTCCTGGTGTTGAACAGATTTTCCGAATCAAAAAAGCTGAAGTCATGCTGAAGGCCAACAACATTACCGAAGGTGCCATGCTTGAAGTGATGCCTGAGTCTGCATTGAGTCAGCTATACTCGGTGAGCGCAAACTATACAACAGGGGAGAGCAACCAATCCGGTCTGATTATTGGTGCGGCATTGGCTGACCAGCTTGAAGTCAGAATCTCAGACCAGATTCTGGTATATGATTTAGGGTCGTTTACTGATCAGCTAGGTCTACCCAGCATTGCTGCGACACAAGTTCACGCCATTTATGAATCTGGTATGATTGATTACGATAGGAGTTATCTCTACTGCTCACCCCAAACCATGGATGAGTTGTTCCCTGATAGTCCAGATACAGATGATTTTGGCGTTTTTCTTACTGACATCTCTCTGACCAATGAAGTGATGAATCAGATCGATCAAATTCTACCCTATTCCCATTTGTCTATTTCATGGAGAGATCGACATCAAACCCTGTTTAATTGGATGAAGACCCAGCAACTCCCCATCTTTATCATATTTAGTCTGATTATGATTGTGGCCCTTGTAAATATTGCCAGTACACTCATCTTGATAATAATGGAAAAAAGAACAGAGATAGGAACCTTGAGAGCTCTGGGTACCAGTCGGAAACGAATTCGAAGAATTTTCGCCCTGGAGGGTCTCATGATGGGGCTTCTGGGGACAATTGCTGGTATCATCTTGTCCATCATTCTAGCCTGGTTACAGACAAGCTTTGGACTCATTTCGCTCCCCAGTGATGTCTATTTCATGGACAAGGTTTCAATTTTGATTGGGGTAGAAGATGTTATTGCCATTTCGGGAGGTGTCATTCTCCTCGCAATCCTATCCTCACTCATACCTGCTATGCAGGCCAGCCGTCTCCAACCTGCTGATACCTTGAGGGATGAATGAGCCAACTGAATTGGTATATGGCTCGTCGATATTTCTTTACCAAGAGGAGTAATCGATTTATCAGCCTGGTAGGTGGAATATCGATCATAGGGATTGCTCTTGGTGTCATAGCCCTCATCATCACCATGGCCATTTTAAACGGCTTTGAAGGAGAAGTGACACGTCGCATTGCTAATTTTATTCCCCATGTCATTATTTCCTCTGATGCGAATATTGATGAAGTGAGATCGCTAGTCCCTGATGCAAAAGCCATATACACCAGTACAGAACGAAAAGCCGTACTTGAGGTATTAGATGACAAAATGGTTTTAAACATTCATGCAATTGACCAGGAATCTTGGGAATATTTCTTAACGGATGCACCACGAGAGCAGAATACTTCAGGTCGTCTCAAGAGAAATGACTTCGAGTTACCTGGTATTGTTATCGGAGCTGGAATTGCTGATAAATTCTTTATCACAACTGGAGATACCGTTTCCATTCAAAGTCCTCTGGATATTCGCTCAGGTTTGTTTCGTATTCCTCAGAGACATTTTGTGGTGACAGGAATCTTTCGTTCTGATATCTTTGATTTTGACCGAAATCTGGCCATCATCGACTATGCTGAGGGTCGCAGAATGTTCAAATCTGCAGGCAAGGAAGTTATTCATCTTCAACTAAAGGACTTCAATGACGCAAAAGACGTCAAAGCCCAATTGAATCAATCCTTGCCCGACCTGGAAGTGCAAACCTGGTATGATCAGCATAAAACCCTCTTCGATGCCATGCGCATGGAAAAATGGGGGAGTTTTATCGGTTTGAACATGATCATTTTGATAGCGGTATTCAATATCGTCAGTTCTTTGATGATGATGGTCCTCGAAAAAACCAGTGACATTGGTATTCTGCGGGTGATGGGTGCACAATCATCCAATATCCGGAAAATATTTAACCTTCAGGGTCTCATTGTGGCTTTCCTTGGTGTCATCCTTGGTGTTGTTGTGGGAAGTCTTCTGGTTCTCAGCCAATCAAAATGGAGCTGGATCACCCTTCCAGATGAAATTTATTTGATACCAGTCCTACCCGTTGAGTTATACTGGTCCGAAGTGTTCATGGTTGGTATTGTAGCCTTTGCCATTGTTCAATTATCGGTTCGATATCCATCGAAAAAAGCTGCAAAGCTTTTGCCATTGGATGCAATCAATTATAAAAGATAGAGAAACAGATATGAATACCATCCTTCAAGTTATCGATATTAATAAAAGCTATTCAGCAGCAGGTGAGAAGCTAGAAGTCCTGAAAAATGTCAATTTGAGTATGGATAGAGGTGAAATCGTTGCCATCAATGGCCCCTCAGGGATTGGCAAGACCACGTTGCTTAATATTATCGGTACGCTTGATACGGCAGATTCAGGTGAATTGATTATTTCAGGAAAATCACCAATTACAATGAATGACGAAGCGCTGAGCACCTTTCGTGCAGAGAACCTGGGCTATATTTTTCAATTCCATTATTTACTTCCAGAATTCACGGCGCTGGAAAATGTACTCATTCCAGCTAAGATTGTTGATCTTGACAAAGAAATAGCCCGAGATAGAGCAAAAAGCCTCCTGGAAGCCGTTGGAGTCTATGAGAGGCGTCATCACAAGCCTTCACAGCTATCCGGTGGTGAGAGGCAGCGTGTGGCCGTAGCCCGCGCCCTGATGAATCGTCCTGAACTGGTTCTTGCTGACGAACCAACGGGGAACCTTGATCCTGACAATGGCAAACGGCTCATCGATTTAATCCATTCAGTCAGAAAAGAATTTGAACAATCTTTTCTTATTGCTACCCATAGTAGATCACTCTCTGCAGCTTGCGATAGAGTCGTCTCCCTGACATAAACAAATTCTAACACACACATTGTTTTACTCAGAGGTGTTTATGCCCTATATTGGCACCTGATGAAACATGAATAATTTTGAGGTTATTAATTGAAAGCAAATTTCCATAAAAAACTCCAAGCAGTGATTCAGCTCTCCAAAGAGGAAGCTATCAGACTGGGGCACGCATATATAGGTTCTGAACATCTTTTGTTGGGAATCTTCAGGCAGGGTGACAATAAAGTCATAGATATCCTGCAATCATTAAATATTGATCCTACTGAGATTAAAAATCACATTGAAGAACAAATCCGTACTTCAGGTGGCACCATGATCCTTGGCACACTCCCTTTTACCAAGCGAGCTGAGAGAATTCTAAAAAATACATATCAGGAAGCTCGAGATCTCAATGCTGACGTTGTAGATGTGGAGCATTTGCTCCTGGCAATACTCCGTGAGCAGGAAGGTATTGCAGCTGATATGCTGGCTCAATTCAGCATAGACTATGAAATAGTTCGCGATGAAATGGAGTTTTCTCCTGAGGTAGGTGGTCGTGAGGTGGATACTGGTAAAGGGAAGCCTCAGAGCAAAACACCTGCGTTGGATCATTTTGGACGCGACATGACAGCATTGGCCAGGGCAGGCAAGCTTGACCCTGTCATCGGTAGAGATAAAGAGATTGAAAGGGTCGCCCAGATTCTTTCTCGCAGGAAGAAGAATAACCCAGTGCTTATTGGTGAACCTGGTGTGGGTAAAACTGCCATAGCTGAGGGTCTGGCCCTACGGATTATTGGCAAGAAAGTCCCACGCATTCTGCTGAGTAAACGTTTGGTATCTCTTGACCTGGCTGCTTTGATCGCAGGCACTAAATATCGTGGCCAATTTGAAGAGAGAATGAAGGCAGTTACGACTGAGCTGGAAAAAAATGATGATATCATTCTTTTTATTGATGAGCTCCACACTATCGTGGGCGCCGGTGCGGCCAGTGGTTCCATGGACGCCAGCAATATGTTTAAACCAGCCCTCGCCAGAGGTGACCTGCAGTGTATTGGTGCAACAACTCTGGATGAGTTTAGAAAATATGTGGAAAAAGATGGGGCTCTGGAGCGACGCTTTCAGAAAGTCATGGTAGAACCTCCGTCAAGAAAAGAAACTTTACAGATTTTACACGGTTTGAAAGATCGTTATGAGGCTCACCATAATGTGCAGTATTCTGATGAAGCTCTGGAAGCTGCCGTATCATATTCAAGCCGCTACATACAGGATAAATTTCATCCAGACAAAGCGATTGATGTAATGGATGAAGCTGGAGCTAGAGTGCATTTGGCAAATGTGGATATTCCAGACAATATTGTGCAATTGGAAGCTGATCTGGATAATCTTCGCATCAGAAAAGAAGATGTTGTTCGTAACCAGGAATTTGAATTGGCTGCATCTCTCAGGGATGATGAGAGAAACCTGACCAAGAAATTGGAAGAGGCTAACGAAGAGTGGAATACGGCCATGAAGATTGATCCACCTCCAGTAAAAATCGTCGATATCGCTGCAGTCGTTTCATTGATGACCAGCATTCCTATCCAGGATGTGGCTGAGAGTGAGGCTGAGAGGCTTTTGAAGCTCGAATCTGAGATGACCAAGCATCTGGTGGGGCAGGAGCATGTAATTGATGCGATGGCCAAAGCCTTAAGGCGTGCTCGCAGTGGATTTCGTGACCCTAAAAAACCTATTGGTTCGTTTCTTTTTCTCGGACCCACAGGTGTTGGCAAGACAGAGATGGCCAAGGTATTGGCCAAGTATATCTATCAGAACGAAAAAGCACTCATAAAAATGGACATGTCGGAGTATTCCGAACGCTTTAATGTGAGTCGCCTGATTGGTGCCCCTCCAGGTTATGTGGGGTATGAAGAGGGTGGTACTCTCACTGAGGCGGTCCGCAGAAATCCCTATAGTGTTGTGCTCTTTGATGAAATCGAAAAAGCCCATCCTGAAGTTTACAATATGCTGTTGCAGATTATGGATGAAGGACAATTGACAGATAGCCTGGGTCATACGGTTGACTTCAAGAACTGCATTATGATAATGACTTCAAACCTTGGTGTAAAGAATCTTACTCAGCCTGGCATTGGATTCAATCGTAAAGATCATAAAGCCGTACTTGAGGATCAGCGTGCTAAGATAAACAAAGAAATGAAGGAAACTTTCAAGCCTGAATTTATCAATCGCCTGACTGATTCATTCGTATTCAACTCACTTGTACGTGAGGACTTGATTAAAATTGTTGACCTGATTCTGGATGATGTAAGCCATTATGCAAATGAGAAGAATGTCCAGATCAAACTGAGTCCGGCGGCCAAAGCATTGATTGTAGACCAGGAGATTGAGACCGAGTATGGTGCTCGTCCCTTAAGGCGCATCATCCAGAATATGATTGAAGACAAGATTGCTGAAATGACGCTGAGAGGTAAGGTCAAAACGGATTCCACAGTTGCAGTTTCAGTTAAGAATAAGGTGCTCACCTTTAAAGTCTCTAAATCAACCAGGAAAAAATCATCCAAACCTGAGGCTTCCCTGAATCACGAGTGAGATCCAGGTTGATCAATACGAATCCAGTTATTGTAATCCCGGTCTATAACGGCCGGGATTCTGTTTTACGGCTTATTCAGGAAATAAAAGGCGTCATTGATTGTCCAATAATGGTGATTGATGATGGGTCAACAGATGGAACCAGGGCTGAAGATTTTGTGGATATCGCTTATTTAAGGCATCCACAGAACAAGGGTAAGGGCGCGGCCTTGAAAACAGGGTTGAAACTGGCTAAAGAAGCAGGTTTCCATAATGCCATCACTCTGGATGCAGATGGTCAGCATGACCCCCATGAAATCCCTAATTTTATATCTCGGGTAGAGGAATATCCAGGTTCATTGGTGGTTGGGATGCGCAATTTGATTACCGAGTCTATGCCCTTTCATCGCAAGCTCTCCAATAATATTACCAGTTTAATATTGTCATTAAGAACATCACTACGAGTGCGAGACAGTCAAGTAGGTTATCGATGTTATCCACTGAGTGATAGTCGATTATGGGAATCTGTTGAAGATGGGTTCCAATTCGAATCTGCCGTATTTTTTAACGCGGCTAAGCTAAGAATCCCCTTAGTCTGGCAGCCCATTCCTGTTATATATGGGTCGGAAGAGAGTCATATGCATCTTCTCAAGGATACATTGCGTTTTGTTAGAACCTTATTCAGGAGTTTTAAGTGGTAGATTCAGTGCTTCAATTCTTTCAAGAATTTATTCAGGATCCGCGTTGGATCACGTTTTTATTGGCTATGACCCCCATCGGTGAACTCAGGGTAGCCTTACCCTGGGGTATAACTTTTGGCAATATGCAATGGTATGACGCCTATATGTGGGCTGTGGCGGGGAATTTTCTGATTTCAATTCCCATTCTCTTCCTTCTAGGCCCAATATCCAAATTCTTAATGCGCTGGACTATCGGTGAAAGGTTTTTCAATTGGCTATTTGCCAGAACCCGTCGCAAGGGGAAGATGATAGAAACCTGGGAATTTCTGGGATTGGTCATTTTTGTGGGTATACCATTGCCCGTAACGGGTGCCTGGACCGGTGCGGCAGCGGCTTTCCTGTTCGGTTTGTCCTACAGAAAATCTTTTCTGGCCATCTTCACTGGTCTCATAATGAGTGCTACGATTGTCACTATCATAACCACAACTGGCGTGAAACTATTCGGATAGCCCCATACAAAGGATAACCACAATTATCCTTTTGCTAACAGGGTTTGATAATGATATACTATCGCGCTTTTAGGGCATTTCGGGGTGTGGTCCGTCTTCGCTTCACCTGCTTTAGTTAGCAGGTTCATTGCTTCGACGGGACGTACTTCAGCTTATTGATATTGGCATAATGGAGAATGTTTCATTCCAGGGTATGCTTATCATTAATTCGGGGTGTGGCGCAGCCCGGTAGCGCGCTTCGTTCGGGACGAAGAGGTCGGAGGTTCAAATCCTCTCACCCCGACAGGTGAAATTTTACAGCGCGGATTTGAGTCCGCGCTTTTTATTTAAATGAGGATGTTATGGCAGAGCGGTATCCATTTGATCAGATCGAGGCGAAGTGGCAGAAGCATTGGGACGAGAACAAGACCTTTAAGGCACTTGACCATCAGACCAATAAGCCCAAATACTATATTTTAGATATGTTTCCATATCCATCAGGTGCTGGTCTCCATGTGGGCCATCCTGAAGGGTATACGGCTACTGATATTCTCGCTCGTTATAAACGGATGCGCGGTTTTAATGTGCTTCACCCCATGGGTTGGGATGCATTTGGTTTGCCCGCTGAGCAATACGCCATAGAGACAGGTACTCCACCTGCCATAAAAACAGCAGAAAACATCGCCACTTTCAAGCGTCAGATACAATCCCTGGGTTTTTCATATGATTGGGACCGCGAAGTAAACACTACAGATGAAGCGTATTACAAGTGGACTCAGTGGATATTTCTCCAATTATTCAAAAAAGGCTTGGCCTACGAAGCAGAAGTTGCTGTCAACTGGTGCCCGGAACTGGGTACGGTGCTGGCCAATGAGGAAGTTATCGATGGCAAGTCTGAACGTGGCGGCCATCCTGTTGTCAGAAAGCCCATGCGCCAATGGATGCTGAAGATCACGGAATATGCAGAGCGACTGCTTTCCGATCTAGATGATCTGGATTGGTCAGAGTCAATTAAAGACATGCAGCGCAACTGGATTGGTAAGAGCGAAGGGGCAGAGGTCGAATTCCCATTAAATGGTCATGACTTATCCTTGAAGGTTTTTACCACACGTCCCGATACCTTATTTGGGGCAACCTATATGGTCATGGCGCCTGAACACCCTTATGTAAAAGAAATAACAGTTTCAGAACAGCTGGCTGAGGTGGAAGCCTATGCAGTTAAGGCTGGGTATAAAAGCGATCTGGATAGAACTGAACTTGCCAAAGATAAATCAGGAGTGTTCACAGGTGCATATGCTGTCAATCCAGTCAATGATGAACTTATTCCAATATGGGTAAGTGACTATGTATTAATGAGTTATGGCACTGGAGCAATTATGGCCGTTCCAGCTCATGATACACGGGATTATGAGTTTGCTAAAACCTTTGACCTGCCAATTCGGGAGGTTGTGTCTGGTGGAGACATTAGTTCTGAGGCCTTTACTCAAATTGAAGATGGATTTATGATCAACTCTGCAACTGCAGATGGAGGCTTTTCCATAAACAATCTTAAACCATCAGAAGCGATTAAGAAAACCGGCCAATGGCTGGAGTCTACTGGCAAGGGTCACGTTACTGTTAACTATAAACTGAGGGATTGGCTGTTTTCGAGGCAAAGATATTGGGGAGAACCCATTCCAATCTTGCATGATGGTAACGATGTTATCCCACTGTCTGACAGCGACTTACCGCTTACACTTCCAGTCCTGGAGCGTATAAAACCTTCAGGAACAGGGGAAAGCCCCTTAGCCAATGCCAGGGAATGGCTAAACGTAGTTGACCCATCATCCGGAAAGGTATATGTGCGAGAAACCAACACCATGCCTCAATGGGCCGGGTCTTGCTGGTACTATTTAAGATTCATCGATCCACATAATGATGATCAAGCCTGGGATTTAGAGAAAGAGAAATACTGGATGCCAGTAGATCTATACGTGGGTGGTGCTGAACATGCTGTGTTACATTTGTTGTACGCGAGATTCTGGCATAAGGTTTTATTCGATTTAGGCTATGTTTCAACTCGTGAACCTTTTCAAAAATTGGTGAACCAGGGGATGATTCTGGGAATGGATGGGGAAAAGATGTCCAAATCCCGTGGTAATGTCATCAATCCCGATGAGGTAGTTGGTCAATATGGTGCAGATACCATGCGGTTGTATGAAATGTTTATGGGGCCACTGGAGCGCTCTAAACCATGGAATACCAGTGGTATAGAGGGTGTTTATCGGTTTTTAAACCGTCTATGGAGACATTTTATTAATGATGAGGGCAGCGTCATTGAGTTAAGTGATACCACACCTACAAATGAGACCTTGATCATGATGCATGCATCAATTAAAAAAGTTGGTAATGACCTCGAGGGTTTGGCTTTCAATACTGGAATTTCCCAATTAATGGTGTTTTCCAATCACTTAAGATCATTAGAAGTTGTTCCCAGGCAAGCCCTTGAAGTATTTCTCATGCTTCTAAATCCGTTTTCACCACATATTGCCGAGGAAATGTGGTCGCTTATGGGTCATGACGATGAATTAGTCTATACCGAATGGCCTGAATATGATGAACAGCTTCTGGTGAAAGACATGGTAAAATTAGCCGTCCAGGTCAATGGAAAGGTGAGAGCACAGATAGAGGTAGAGGTAGATGCAGACAAGGCGACAATTCTCAAACTAGCTCACGATCAGAATTCAGTGCAGCAGCATACTGAAGGAAAGACTATCTTAAAAGAAATCGTGGTTCCAAACAGGATTGTTAATATCGTAGTGAAGTAGTTGAATATACTGGATTAGCGTAAGAAGGGTAGAGATACCCTTTTTACATAAAACTAACACTCGACATAATATATATTAACATGGTATTATGATAAATCCTGATTCACAGCCATTTCTATCCATTTATCATAATCTGGATCGATATCACCCGTTCTGAACATGATTATTTCTGGAGTGTCATAACTGTGTGACTTTTTAATATACTCCATCAACAGCTGCGCATGCTTTTCCGTGGTTTTGAATTGAAGTAACAATTCCTGTGACTTCTCCAATTGACCACGCCATTCGTAATAGCTGGTGATGTTGGGAATAATTTGGACACAAGCAGCCAGATGCTCTTTAATCGCGTCCTCTGCAAGTGAGTTGGCTAAGCTAGCCTTGTCAACTGTTGTGGTAACAAGGCAACATGATTCTCTCATAAATATTCCTCCGTGCGTATCTTCTTAACATGCATAATCCTTTTGCTCAAAATATCTTTCTGTAAATGGATTCCTGCATGCCAGGACAATGCTATTTCATATGGGAATATAATATTGCCATGACTTAGGCCGCTGTTTATATTCGCCGCGCTTTAAGCTTTTTGCCGGGTGGTGAAATGGTATCACTAAGGTCTCTGGTTCCTTCATTGGGGGTTCGAATCCTCCCCCGGCAACGTTTTTTGAATGTTTTTGATTCCATGGTAATTGTGAGAATAATGGGATCGTCAATATCGATTGTAAGTGCAATCTCGATATAAAAGCATAATTTGGCGCGTTCGTCTAGTGGTCTAGGACGCTGGCCTCTCACGCCGGTAACAGGGGTTCGACTCCCCTACGCGCTACGACCAGTAAAGATTTCGATCTTTAATTGACATGCACCAGTAGCTTCCGTCTACGCCCTTCGACAAGCTCAGGGCTACGACGTGACAGGCAATTTCGCTACTGGTTTGAGAAAATAGGTTTATGATGATGAATAATTTCATTATCAGTGGTATGCACCAGTAGCTCAATTGGATAGAGCGTTTGGCTACGGACCAGAAGGTTCCGGGTTCGACTCCTGGCTGGTGTACAAAAGGCCCCTGAAATTCAGGGGCCTTTTTTGGTAGTGTGCCGTGCATGGTTAATAACTAGGTGGTGCAAGTCCACTGTGGAGGATTGTAGTTTCCAACCACTAGTCGAGAGCAAGGGTGTCGTGGGTGACTGCGAATCTGAAGGAAGCTTAAGACAAATTTCCGA
>JADHUM010000053.1 GCA_016784545.1 Candidatus Neomarinimicrobiota bacterium | reverse complement strand
CCAGTCAGCACAACCTTGTTGTTCGCAACAAAGGCTAGAAAACTTACATGGACGGGGTAGGACGTACCGTCAGGAAACCATCTGTAAAAAGAGGTTCTGGGAATAATTTATCTCTTGACTTTCTTTTTCATAGAAGACTATTATGCCGTGGATCATACACCAAGTTATCTCTGGGAAAGTGCCTCACGGTCCCTCTCTGCGGCTCTTATTGTCCATTTGCCTGATGTGTTAGCGGGGCATGAGAGCTGGCAACAAAGTGAAACCATTCGATATGCTGTGAATCTTGATGCTGGTGTTATTAAAAAACCAGACATTCTTTCTTTTCAGAATCGTGAGGCATTATATCCACATGCTGTCATTAATATGGGGAGAAACTAACGATCCGAGGAAATTGAATTAAGTAGCACATGGCATATCTAACTTTCACAGCACTAAAACAGCACCCATAGCCTGCAGTTTTCACTTTGTTTGAAAGCTATAGGGAGGCCACAGATATTAAAAAAATCCCACGGGAGTGGATTTTTTTGGTTTCTTGGGTAGTTGGCGCTGCCTCCAGGTGAGTAATTTCCATGGAGGAATACCTGGAGGACAACGCTGTCTACTTTATTGGAGACTAGTCCATAAAGACATTCTCATTGGCTTGTAACTCTGCATCCAAATAGGTCGAATCGACATCGGTCTCATGTAGAAAAAGATCGTCGTTCATATGGCATGACAAGCCACACCATACTCCGCCAGTAGTATCAGTTTGGGCAGTCCAGCGCTGAATATTATGTGGAGTAGTATATTTCCAAGTGGGCTCGGCAGCAAAGGAAGTGAGAGTATAGGATCCACCCCAATTATTATATGTATCAGGTGAAATCGGAATATGTCTCACTAAAGCGTAATCGTAATCTCGAGCTACACTCGGTAAATAGTTTTTCCCAATCTTGAAAGATGGGTAGGATTTACCCGTGATCCCTCCATGACTGGCGGTTCCTTTCGCATGACAGCCGTTACAGCTTTTGTATGATTGTGAGTGACAAACCTGACACTGAAGCGTTGAACCACTACCAGTCCAGTGTGTGGCATGATAGCCATTGTAATCAGGGCTGCTCGTTTCTGGGTCAGAATAAGTATGACAATCCTCGCACTTTGGAACCATGCTCGAATTCTCAATATATCTGTAGAAATACTGGGAACCATCTCCATGCATTTCATGTCCAGTATGACAATAATCGCATCGGAAACCATTGTTATAATGAACATCAGCTCTTATTCCAGCTGGCCAGCCTGCTTCGCCGGCATGCGAACCCTTGTATTCCTCTCCAACCCGGGAACCATGGCAGGCTGTACAATTGTTATTTAGATCTGGAATCTTCTTAAATTCGTGTCCCCAATTTAAACCGCTTTTTACGGACACTGGTCTGGTAACATGACATTGTCCACAGGTAGCATGACAGCTTCCGCAATCTTGTTTAAATCCCGCTAGCATGTTTGCATCATTTCGGAGGTCCATCCCCCCGGCACGGACCTTAAAGCGTTCAAAATAGCCTGCTTGGGTATAGTGAAGACTATTTGCAAAGTTCTCTGTTTCCTCTGAATGACACTCCCCGCAGTATGTCGCTGCATCCTGACTTGGATGTGCAATAAAGTTTTTATCGGCGGAGTGAGCCAAGGCTTTTGCTTCTTTGGTCAGGTCTGTTTCATTGTCCCCGCCATGGCATTCGACACAGGTCATTTCACCATGGACAGTCTCAAAAAATCTATCTCCTACAAACACACGGTCTTCTGCGCTCAACTGAGCAACTGAGCCACCTCAGCCTTCGCCAGTAGTTTCACCACCGGTGTCTTCAAGTGGATCGGCCACGGCCAACAATAAATCAATGTTGTTGTGACATCCCACACAGCTCGAGCTTGCGGCAATATCCTTTGGGTCATCATCTACTTCTGCACATGAAAACATGAATAGACAGACTGAGATGAGTACCAACACTATTCGTTTCGTCATTTTCACTCCACAATTATAATCAGCAGAGATTACCAAACGGCAGCCTCTGCTGATTACATCGAATTCAGGTAACTAATACCTAAGGGTTGGTCCCAGTTGTAATTGGAAATTCATGGGAATCAACATCCTCTGTAAAAGGGCTCTGAACCCTAACCGCTGCATCGCGGGACCAGGACATCATACCATGCTTCATATTTGTTGCATCATAGCCCAAAATGGCCAATACCGTTGATGCAATTTGACCTGTGTGCCCTGTATAGCAGTAAACTACTACTGGTTTTGAGGGGTCGATCATTTTAAGGCTTTCAACCTTGGCGATGTCTTTCCAATAGATGTTTATCGCGCCAGGAATGTGTCCAATCGCATATGTATCAGCACTGCGAACACTCACAACCTGAGGATCGTTTGTTGCATCACCATCATTCAAGTTAGCAAATAGATCTGCAGCCTTGGTAACTGGTGCGCGATTTGTTAAACAATCATCTGCGGCTGCAGCAATGATTTCCTCTGCATCTTGAGAGCTAATCCATTCAGGCTCGGCAAGAGCAAAATCACCGCCTGCTGTTGCTGTTGTTTCGGTCGTATAATCATGACCATCCACATCCTCAACAAATGGACTCTGTACCCGAGCAGTTGCATCCTTTGACCATGACATAAATCCAAATTTGAGGTTTACGGCATCATAACCAAGATTGACCAAAGCAGTCGTTACTGCCTGGCCTGTGTGCCCAGTGTAACAATAGACCAGAATTGGCTGATCAGTGGGTAGCAGAGCGAGGTTAGTTGGATTACCAACATCTCTCCAATAAATATTGATTGCTCCAGGGATATGTCCCAAAGCATACGTTTCAGCACTTCTTACACTTAAAACGAAGTAATCGTTTGAGGCATTTCCATCGTTCATATTGTCAAAAAGTGTCTGAGCTGATATCGGCTTTCCTGCACCTGCAGAGGTATTGGTTTCCAACACCGGTTGGATGAGTTCGAAATTAGTGAAATCATCCTCAGCATCTTCCGTTGATTCACATGACCAAAATGCGAAAAGCAGTAGTGTACATGTTAGTATCAAAATTAAGCGCATACATCTCTCCTTAAGTTATTAACCTTTGGCTTACTAAAAAATACGATTGAAATTTTGTGCCATTTATACCTGTTATTGGCAATGAGTATGCCATGAAAATATTTCATTTTATGTGTATGAAGACTCGGGCACTGAGGATCGAGACTCTTTTACATATTCACTCACCTTATTTATGACCTTTTGCAGCAAGATATTCTTACTATCATTTGCATAGGCTTGCTCCAGATATATCAAGGACTTAGGGACATCTTGAAACAGCCAGATAATGCCTAATGACTTAGTCAGATTCTCTGCAGATCTCACTGATTTATGGGTTCCAGTGATTAATGTATGAAGTACCGAGAAGGGACAAACCTCATCTGAGTCGAAATTACCAATCATGGTGGATAAATCAGCCTCGACCATAGTGGAAAGCAGTGGTAAGGCTTCATCTGTGCGATCAGCAATAACGTAGCTAAGCATAAGCTTTATCTTGATACTTAGACTATCGGGACTGTTTATTAAGGATGCTTCCAACTCGGCAACGGCAGCTTCAAAATTGCGATTCATCAAATAATAGTTGGCCAGCATTTCTGTCATAGCTGTCAGAAATGCAAATACTTCACCATTATTACATTTTTAGGATGAAAACGTCTTTGCAACCTACAACATCACTAAGATTGTTGCGTCAGATGCAACACTTGTCAAGTTATCTACATTAGAATTAATGCTTTAGATTGGTGTTGCACAAATACAATAATGCAACACTTTGCAACAGTAAATCTTAGCTCTGAATTGATTTCAATTTTCGCCAAACGGTCGATCGATGAACACCTAAAATGTCTGCTACTTTGCTTTGATTCCAATTGTTTTGATCTAACAGGGCTACTAATTGTTCTGACTTCATGGATGCTATTCCTGTAGACGCACGCTCCTCATTACAAACAATGTGAGATCTTAAGGACGGTGGCAAGCCACAGATACAAATCGAGTGATTCTTTTTTGATCTGATGAAGGCATATTCTATAACATTCTCAACCTCTCGGATATTACCAGGCCAATCATATTGCAAAAGAATATCTAGCGCATCAGTATCTATTTCTTCAATCTGTCTGTTATATCTTTGATTGAATACTTGGATGAAGTGTTCAAACAAAAAGGGTAGATCCTCTTTCCGCTCTCTCAGAGGTGGAATATGAATAGGGATAATATTTAATCGGAAAAAAAGATCATTTCGAAATTGGGCGTCAGCAATTGCTGTTTGAATATCCATATTTGTAGCAGCAATTACCCGGACATCCACCTTTCTCGTTTTAGAATCACCCAATCTCTCAAAAGAACCATTTTGGAGTATTCGCAATAATTGTGTTTGCATATTCGTTGGCATCTCGGCAACTTCATCTAGAAAGATCGTGCCCTTATCAGCCAACTCAAATCGACCCACCCTATCGTTTTTTGCATCTGTAAAAGCCCCTTTAGTATGCCCAAACAACTCACTGGCTAATAATTGCGGAGGAATCACCGCACAGTTCACCTTCACATAGGCATTTGCAGCTCTTCGGCTATGCTCATGCACAGCGTTGGCAATGAGCTCTTTTCCTGTACCAGTCTCACCTTGAATAAAAACGCTAGCATCGGATCTTGATAACTCTCGTATCAATTGAAAGATATCCAACATAGCTTTGCTTTTGCCGACAATACCACAAAAACTATGGGGGATGGCAACACTTTTCAAGCTTTCGGGTCTTGATGCTGGGTGAAATGAAAGGACACCTGCCTTGGGCTCATTTCGATTGTTTCTTAATACAACCGCATTGAGTACTACAGGAATAATCTTCTTATTCTTTGCGATCATTCTCGAATTGAAATTGTAAATACTCTTGCCAGACTTGATTACTTGTGTGATGGGACAGTCTGCCTCGCACAGCTCAGATCGGCATACGCTCTTGCAGCTCTTGCCAATAGCATCTTGACGTGTGGTGCCAATTAATGATTCAGCAGCACTATTGATAAAGGTAATCACGAACTTCTTATCAATTGTAATGACTCCCTCACTTAAAGAGTCAAGAATCTCTGAAGCTTTTTCTATGGATTTATCCACTCTGTCTCCCCTCCTGTGCATTTTGCAAAATTCTTCTTATGCAACAGATGCCTGAATATACGATACCTCCTTCTCAGTAGAAGATAATAAGGGAAGCTGCTCTACCCATATCCGGAACTAAAGAGTTTAGGCAATTCTAGTCTACCCAGCTTATTCTGACTTGATTTATCTTTTTAACAATTTATTTTTTATTGAGATAAAATAATTATGACTCGATCAAGCTATATCAATAATGACCGCGGATTTTCACTACTAGAATTGATGGTGGTTATTGTGATCGTTGCAGTTCTGGCGGCAATTGCCGTGCCTATTTATGGCAATAGCGTTCAAAAAGCCAAGCAGGCTGAAGCAGATGTAGCGCTTGGAAGCATTAGGAGCCAACTACGAATCTATTATGCTGAATTTGGTTCTTATCCAGATGGACTTGGTGTTTCTGTGATTGAGGCGGATTGGGGGTATTTTCAACCGGGAGAGCTAACTGGCGCGTATTTCTCAGATGACTCCTACACCTATTCATTAATTACAGGTAACCTATATATGATAAGGTGCGCCGGGGGTAGTGTCCTTGATCATGACCGTACCCTGAACCAGGATGGAACTTTCGGTGAAACCACCAGATCTGGCAGCAGTTGGATAGATAACATTTTAGCCTGGCTTGGTTGGTGATGATTTAGTGCCAACAATAGCAACTTACTTCAGTCCTGATGGTAAAAAAGGGCAACGTCTCCCCCACTCTTAAAATTGACTCTGACTAAGTGTTCGACTTGTCAGGGTCCCCCAAGTTTATCTTCTCATTCGAGAATCCACATACGATCAATACCCGACGAGATAATGATTCAAATTTTCATCTGCGGCCAACCCTAGTTTGTGTCGAATCCGATGCCTGTAGATTTCAATAGTTTTAGGCTCAACTTTCATCAGGTTGGATATATCTTTTGTCATCAGGTTTATTCTTATTAATGCACAGACCCTCAGTTCACGCTGTGAAAGTTCAGGATATTCACTCAGTATATTTTCAAAAAAGTCAGTATGTACCTCTGCAAACCATTTTTCAAATTCATCCCAGTCCTGTCCAGATTTAAATAAATTTTTGGAATACCTGATAATCCCATTAAACCTTTGTCGCATTTCATTGTTATCCATTTTCTGGATTTCTTTGAGCTGTCGAATGAGGGCATTCACATTGTCTTGATTTTCTGTTGCATGCATTGATTTGCTGACTAATTCACGTTTCATATGATCAATCTTTAGCTCCATTTTTTCAGTTTCGACTTTTTGGCGCTCAGCAATTTCTATTTTTAGTTCAGTGGTTCTCTCTTTTACTAACTTCTGAAGCTTTCTTTTCTCCCTCTCAAGTCGCTTGAATCGGAGCTGAACGTAAAGCATAATCATTAACATAAGTGTTATCGATACCAGCAATCTGAACCACCAGCTTTCCCAAAAAGGGGGTAAAACAGTGATATCAAGGGAAACACCTGCTTCATTCCACAATCCATCATTATTGCTGGCCTTCACGTGAAAGCGGTAGTTGCCAGGTTCCAGGCTGGTATATGAGACATCATTGTCCAGGCCTACCTGAATCCAATCCTGATCAAAATTGTCTAGTTTATAGGCATACCGGTTTCGTTGGGGATTGGAAAAATCCAGGGCGGCATAGCTAAAGGAAATGATTTTATCCTTGTGACCCACGGTGATACTTTTGGTTTCGCTAATTGAGCGGGTCAACAGGGTGCGACCATCAGTCATTTTGCCAATGGGAACTTCATCATAATTGATTTTAAAATTTGTGATCACCACGGGGGGTATATTCGGGTTGTTAACCACGGAATCAGGGTGAAAGCGGTTGAAGCCATTGGGACCGCCAAAATACATGTAACCCTGTGAATCCTTTAATCCAGAACTGTAATAAAATTCATTCCCCTGAAGTCCATCAATGAGCGTGTATCTGTTAAGGAAGCCCCGCTCCGGATCAGCTTTAATCAAGCCATTGTTGCTTGATAACCATAGATATCCATGGTCATCTTCTAAAATGCAATCGATAATGATGTCAAGATTATCAAAACCAATATCCAGGGTCGAAAAGGTCTGACGATCTGAATCCAGCTTGTTTAGCCCACCACCCCGGGTACCAATCCACAGATTATTCTGACTATCTTCATGAAGGGTTAAGACACAATTACTACCAATACAATTCTCATCATCAACTGAATGCTTAAAAGAAGTAAATGATTCGGTTTCAGCATGAAATCGACTTAATCCGCCTTCTGCTGTACCTATCCAGAGCACGCCTGCATGATCCTCAAGGATTGCATAAATGCGACCTCCGCCAATACTTGACGGATTCTCAGGATCGTGTTGAAAGCGGGTAAAGTGTTCTGTTTCACGATGATAGCGATTTAGACCATTGTTTTGGGTTCCCACCCAGATAGTGCTGTCTCTGGTTTCATAAATAGCATTAATAGTAGATCCACTTATGCAGTAGGGGTCTAAAACATAATTATAATAGAGCTTCAAACGTTCACCGCTCACAGGATCAATCTGGGAGAGCCCGGCGGCAGCCGTTCCGATCCAGACCAGCCCGGACTTCTCAATCATGACCTGCATGGCATAATTCATACTCCAATTGGGTTTGCTATCATCTGTCTGGTAATATCTGAATATCCTTGTGCTAGGCTTAAAGCGATTGGTCCCACCGGGAAGTGTGGTGAACCAGATATCCCCTCCTTCATCTTCAGCGATGGAGTAAACATTGTTGGCGCTGGGACTTGAAGCATTGTCAGTTTCATGGCGAAATAGCTCAAAGCGAATCTGGTTGGGTTTGTAAATGTTGATGCCCTTTGACTCTGATCCAGCCCAGACCAGTCCTTGCTTATCAATGAAGCTTGAAAGGATAATATGATCGTTCAGACTGCCGGGGTTTTGATCATCAAATTCGTTAAAGCTGAGTTGTTCGGTCTCAGGATCAAAGACGCTCAGTCCACCCACGGATGCCAGCCACAGCTTCCCCTGTTGATCCTGGGTAATTGAATACAAGAAGTTGGCTCCTGCGGAATTGTAGGAACTGGTGGCTTGTTTGTAGCGATTCAGAATTCCGTTTTTGAGATTGTATTTCGCCAGACCATATCCAAATCTGCTTAACCAGATAAAATCATTTTTCTGATCTCTGGTGATACACGTGACGGGCCTGGTCCCGGTTCTGGATGGTCGGAACATTCCATTCAGTACATTTGTAATTTTGCCTGATTGCAGATCCAGTGTTGCCAAAGATCCGTTATTCAGTCCTATTAGCAAAATCCCCGGTGAGAGTTCAGATAGCGCGGAGATATGACTATCAGATAAACTTGAGCTGTCCCCATCAATATGAAAATAGCTATCAAATTTAAGCTTATCCCGGTCCAGGTGATTCAAGCCTAGTTTGGTTCCTACCCACAGGGTTTGATTTGAATCCTCAAAGAGACAGGTCGTCAGATCGCTGCTCAGACTCCCTGGCTCGGAGGAGTCATGCCTGAAATTGGTAAAGGTTTCAGTGTCGCGCTCATATCTGGCCAGCCCACCTGTTTCCGTAGCAGCCCATAGCGCACCATGATAATCTTCAAGCAGGGCCAATACGCGATAGCCAGGCAGACTATGTGGATTTTGGGGGTCATGGTTGAAATGCTTAAATTCGTTGCCATCATAGCGATTCAAACCAAAGCGGGTTCCAAACCACATGAAACCACGACTATCCTGCAGGATAGCATATACCGATCCCTGGGACAGGCCATCCTCTACGGTGAGATGATCAAATTTGAGTGTATTATTTTGGCTAAAAGCGGGAATGCACAGGAAGAGCAGAAAAAGAATCTGGTAAAGTGTCAAAGCAAGGTCCCCCAGCTTTATTAACCATTATTCGAGTTTGAAAATCTTATTCTGAATATAGACTGATTTCTTGAAAACAAAACGCCTGTGTGTCTCGGCCATCAGAATTGGGTCATACAACTGCAAAGGGAAAACTGATCTTCCCTCAACACTTCAACTGAGTTGATGCCTCGTGTAAGCGGCGTATTCAGCACAACCCGGTTCCAGTGCGCAACCACCTGGCAGCATGTCTAATGTTTTATCACCCCCACCCCTGCCACGGAGGTGGCAATCTGCTTTTGTAGGGGTTTTGTAGGGGTGACAAATCCCACCTTTTCCTTAAGATTAACCATGAAAAACAAATCTCACCAGGGAGGAAACAAGATGAATAAGATTTTAAGCACACTGGCAACCGTCACTATCGGGATCCTGGCACTCTTGATACCCTACACCTGCGCCGTAGCTCAAACCCCAGAGTGGATAGTGTATAAATCCTCCAATTCGGGTTTACCCTCAGATGGTATCTTATCACTCGCCATTGATGATACCGGGTGTGAATGGATCAGGTTGGAGTATGGTTTATTCTCTTTTAATGGGACTGACTGGATTGAGTATGATTGTGATACTTCATTCCCTCCTGGAGGCTTCAAACCAAAATTGAAGAGAGAGAATGGAGGTATGAATGCACAAGGAAGCCCTAGAGGAATTAAGGGTCAGATACAAGGCGATGATCCTGGAACTGGGATATTTGTCACAAGTTGCATTTATCCCGCTAACAGATGGGATTGGGGATTATCATGAAGAAAAAAGATGTTCTAAACGGCTTGATTCTGTTGTCATTGTCTACTCTTTTCAGCTGTTATGAGATTGTTTCGGTTGATCAGCCAGCATGTATCGAACCGGGTAGTTCATTCTCGGTTTTACTTGAAGTAGATAGTGAGCATCAAATCCAAGAAATTGGTGCCCTCGCTGTCATGCTACCGTCAGGGTGGAGCATTACAGATTCCATCCTAATATGCTTCGGCGGCATGATTGGATCTCTTTACCCCGCCGGAGAAAGTATAAATGCTCCTCCATTTGAACGATCTGGTTACCAATGGCATCTGTTTGTAGGACTTGATTATTTACAGCATAGCAACCCAGACTCGTTGACCTATCTGAACTTCAATATCCAGAGTACGACAGTAAATCCAGGTTTATACATCACGGAATATGTTATAGGGGTGCACAATCCAGGATCCATGCCCAGCGTTCAGTGGTATGACCAGGAAAATTGCTGGAATGCGCAACATGTCTGGGTTGATATGGATTTACCTCCAATCAACAACAATATATTCGTTGATCCAGATGGATTTGACGGTAATGACGGTTTAACGCCTGCCACGGCATTGCGGACCATCTTAGCTGCGATATTCCGTATCAATGCAGACAGCCTGAATCCTAGAACCATTACGCTAGCTGATGGTGAGTACAGTCCCAGTACGAACGGAGACTTTTTCCCCGTACGCATGAAGGCTTATGTATCTGTTATTGGGGTCTCGGAAGAAGGGGTGACTTTAAATCCAGAATCCAACCTGGGTGTGTTTGAGATTACTGGAGTACAAAACGTATCTCTGGAATCAATGACGATCACGAATACAAATGCAACCGATTATCTTACTGATGCCTTGATTAGAGTTGAGAGCGCAGATCCCTCGATAACTAACATATCCATGACTGGTGCATTGGCTTCCCCTATCGCCTGGATCTATTGCCAGAATGCGTCGCCGACACTTACCAACCTCACGTTCAGTGAAAACAATTCCTGGGCAAGCTATGGTTTCATTTACATAGAAAATGCAGCGGGAATTGGTCCAGTTGAATTGGCAAATATCAGGATAATCAACAATTACTCTAATTGGTGTACGGGTTTGAGTATTTTGGGCGGGGAGGTCAGTGTTAACAATCTTGTGATCACTGGTAATCAAGGGATTACAGGTATCGGTGTTTGGGGTGGAACTGGACATATCTACATAGACAGTTCGACTATTGCCGGAAATAACAAGAGTGTTCAATATCCACAATATTCTGCTGGGATCCTGATCGAGTCAGGGCTGTATCAAATGCATATCAATAATAGTATTATTTGGAATGACTCCATTCCTGAGATTAATATTTTGGGAAATGAGTCCGATAGCACAATTGTTTACTCTGCATATTCTGACATCCAGGGTGGTCAGGATAGTATCTACATTGGGACTGATGCCAACGCTAATATACAATGGCTTGAAGGCAATATTGACGCTGATCCCCTCTTCTGTCATCCCACAGGAGGAGACTTTCACTTAGCAGAGAACTCACCTTGTGCTGGGGCTGGCGAGGATGGTGTCAACATGGGGGCTTTTGATGTGGGTTGTACAGTGGGGCTAAAAAATGACAGCCACAATCCGAACCACTACGCACTTCATCAAAATTACCCCAACCCCTTCAACCCAACCACAAATATCAACTATTCACTACCTGAACATTCTGCTGTCAAACTGGCTGTATTCAATATTCTGGGTCAAGAACTTATGACGCTTCTAAATGAGGTACAACAAGCAGGTAATTATAAGGTTCAGTGGAGTGGTTTAGATAAATCAGGCACTCCCGCGAGTACAGGTGTGTATTTCTGTCGACTTGAAGCAGGTGATTACAGACAAACGATCAAGATGATCTACTTGCCTTAGGGTGCCTCAGGAAAATATGAGGTCTAATAGAAACTCTGGCAATGCAAAAAACATTACACAAATAAATGGAGGCTTTTATGAATTTAAAAATGGCTTTAATGGTTTTATCAATGGGGATCCTGCTTCTATCAAGTTGCTATGAATTTGAATCAATCGATCAACCAGAAACAGCAGCACCTAATAGCACTTTTGAGGTCGATGTCTCCATTGTGTTCCCAAGTTTGGAAGATAGTTCATATCATGAATCTCATTACAGTATCCTGCTCCCCTCCGATTGGATATCTGAGGATTCATTGCTCTTTTCGGGAACACTGAATGGCGTTTATCATTTTTCACCCGAGTTCTCCGATACAATGGAGATTCAGGAACCAGCTCCTGCTGGCTATACCTGGTGGACCTATATGGCCAGTGAGACCGTTGACACATCAGCTTCTGAGGGTGGGACATTTTCATTCACCCAATCCGTCCAGACCGGAGCAACAACAGGACTGTTTTTCATAGACTACTACTTGGAATTTCCCAGTTCAAACGAAGCCGCTAACCGTGAAAGTAAGGATAATCCTATATGGATCGGGACCGACATCAGTCCCATTGCAGCAGATATCTATGTCAACCCCAGTGGAGATGATGATAACTCTGGTTTAACCGTAGATGATCCATTAAAAACGATATCAGCGGCCTTGTTTCTCATCGATGCAGATAGCTTGAACAAGCGCAGTATTTATCTCGCTGACGGTGAATATAAAAGCAGTTACAATGGTGAGCATTTTCCACTCTACCTCCGTGATGGTGTTTCATTAATTGGTGAGTCTCAATCCGGTGTCGTTCTTGATGCTGAGGATCAGAACCTCGTACTCTTTCTGGATAGCGTCAAGGTTGATACAATTAGACAGATGACGCTTTCAGGAGGCACATGCTGTCAATTTTTCGAGGAGATATATCATGGTGGCTATCCGCAATTTATCCACTATGGGGGTGGGGCGATCTATGCCGACAATTCCCAGGTCCATCTTGAGAATATGAGAATAAGTGACAATTCAAATACGAGTGGTGGAGGTGTTGAAGCTTACAATTCGAGTCTCTCTATGAAGAATGTTGATGTTGTTAACAATACGGCAGAAGAAAATGGTGGGGGTCTCATGCTTGGGTGGCAGGGGCATGCCCGGCTTGAGTCTGTTCGCTTTGCAGACAATACAGCAAATGGTTCTGGTGGTGCTGTAAATATGTATCGATCATATGCATCGTTGGCAGATATTACTATCACCGAGAACCATGCCGCACAAGGTGGAGGACTGTATATGGGTTACGGCGCAACAGCTGATTTTGACACAACTGACCGTTCCAATATATTTTTCAATGAAGCATTGGAGGGAAGGGAAATTGGAGGAACCTGGATGGACAACCAGCTGATAGTTGTGGATACTTTTACGGTCATGCAGCCTACTGATTACCATGTATCTCAACTTTGGAAGTTCTCATTTAATATCCTGAATGCAAAAGTCCAACAAGTAGATCAAGATCTGTATGTTAGTCCTCAAGGTTCAAATGCCAATGGCGGAACCACTTCAGCTGACCCCTTGAGAAATATCAGTTATGCCAATTCATTGATTCTACCGAATCATACGATTTTCCTCTCAAATGGTAGCTATAGCCCGTCAATCACTGGAGAGTCATTCCCAATTTCACTGACAAAAGATATGGCCTTGGTGGGTGAATCAGAAGCCGGGGTCATACTGGATGCGGAAGGCCAGGCGGCAGGAGTCGTATCTCTATATCGTGAGAATTCTACAATTAGTAACCTGACCATTACAGGGGGTGGGTGTGGGGTTATCGCTCATTTGGGTTCAAATCAATATTTGAATAATGTCACCATAACAGGTAATTCAAATCATGGTATCCGTGTCGAATCTGCTTCCAATATCACCCTTGAAAATGTAACAATAACCGAGAATACTGCTGTTTTTGGTGCCGGTATAGCAAGTACTGGAACACTTAACATGCAAAATGTTTTGATTGCTCGGAATACTGCTACAGGGGATTCTGAAGGTGCTCAAGGGGGTGGCGCTTTAACGGTTTGGAATTGTGCGAGTACAGAAATAAATCATGCTACTATCGTTGAGAATACTGCACCATATGGGGGCGGTATCTTAAACTATGGAACCCTTTTACTGACTAATTCCATCCTGAGAAACAATTCTCCAGATCAGTATCATGCATCTGGTGGCAATATAGCTGCAGATTTTTCTTACTCTAATATCCAGAATGGGGATGGAGATATTGTTGGGAATAATAGTACTGTAAACTGGTTGGCAGGCAATATTAATCAGAATCCGAAATTCTGCGATCCCTGGGAATCAGTGTACACGCTTGCTGAAAATTCACCCTGTGTTGGAAGTGCTCAGGATGAAAGCGACATGGGTGCGTTTGGCGTGGGATGTACTGCACCCGTGGGGGTAGAGGATGGGCTTGAGTTACCAGATAAGTGTGCTTTGAAACAAAATTACCCCAACCCCTTCAACCCCACCACAACTATTCAGTACAGCCTGCCTGAGGCAGGCTCTGTGAAACTGATCATCTTCGATATTCTGGGCCAAGAAATCACAACACTTGAGCAATCTGAAAAACCTCCAGGCAACTATGCAGTGCAGTGGAATGGTTTGGATCAAGCAGGCAATCATGTGAGTACGGGGGTTTATTTCGCTCGCATGGAGGCCGGCGACTTCTCGCAGACAATCAAGATGTTGATGATAAAATGAGAACCACTTAATCAGAAATCCCGCACTTTTTGCGGGGCACTATTTCAAATAATCGATAATAGCTGGACTAACAAGAATGGCTTTACTCTCACCTGAGGGCTGTCCTTGAACGGCTAAAAACCAAGTCAGGTACAAAAATAAAAAGTAAGGGGAAAGAAATGAACACACAGCCAAATATCCAAACTCTGAGAATTATAATTTTGAGTTTCATGCTACCGATCATGCTGTTTGGAACGATTCAGGAGCAAATCGATGCTGCCGTAGAAGGCGAGATTGTTTTAGTCTATCCGGGCACCTACGTTGAGAATATCAACTTCAATGGAAAGAACATTACACTGAGATCAACCTATGGGCCTGAAGTAACTATTATCGATGGAAATGCCAACGGTAGTACGGTGACCTTTGCCTCAGGTGAAACCAGTGCAGTCTTAAACGGCTTCACCATCACAGGTGGCAGCGGAACCCTGAATGCTGACGGTCACTTTGTTGGGGGTGGAGTTGCCTGTCGGTTTAATTCAACACCCACCCTCATGAATCTTATTATTGAAGGTAATAATACCGTAGGTGATTCAGCTATGGGTGGTGGAATCATGTGTTCCTTCGGATCAGATGCCCTGATCCAGGATGTTATCATTCGCAATAATGAAGCAGCTTATGGCGGTGGATTTTGTGCTTATGAAGCAAGTCCAATCCTAAAGCGAGTTGCAGTAATTGGCAATCATGCTCGCGTCACAGGTGGAGGGCTCACATTTTGGACTTCAGATTCAAGGCTTGATGAAGTACAGGTGTATGATAATTCAGCTTTTTCATTCGCTGCAGGAATCTGGGTTCACAAGCTTGCTACCCCCGTTTTACATCAAGTCAATGTGATGCACAATATGTGCTCTTATATCTTTGGTATGGGTGGTGGAATGGGCATTAGCGATGGTTCGGCACCCATCCTGATCAACTCAATTGTATGGGAAAACAACTCCAATGAGATTGAGTTTTCCGATAGCATGGCGACCAACCAGGTAAGTGTTTACTCTTGTGATATAGCGGGTGGAGAAGCTGCCATCGCAACCAACGAAAACGGCACTGTGAACTGGTACTCGGGTAATATTGATCTGGATCCTGAATTTATTGATTCTGGGGAAAGTGATTTCAGGCTTGGTGATGATTCACCCTGTATTGACTCAGGAACATCACTCCTCATCGTAGAGGGTGACACATTGATCGATATGAGCCATCCAGAATATTGGGGGGCGAATCCTGATATGGGTGCCCTGGAAACACCAAGACCACTCGGGGTTCTTGAAGTTCCTGGAGCATTCGCCAGTATTCAAGCTGCCATAGATTATGCCATTGACGGAGATACACTACTCGTAGCAGCAGGTACCTACTATGAAAATATCAATTATTTGGGTAAGGACATAGTGGTCGTGTCAGAATCAGGATCTGAGCTGACCATCATTGATGGTTCCCTGGAAGAAACGTCCACCGTGCTCATGGCAAACGGGGAAAGTCAGGCAGCCGTTCTGGATGGGTTCACAATTCAGCAGGGGATTGGCTTTCTCAAATATGGAGCTGGTTCGACTGAGAGGTTTGGTGGCGGGGTTTGTGTCCGTTTTGTATCAAGCCCAACATTGAGAAATCTTATCATCTCTAATAATTCCTCCGTTGGTGATGGGGCAAGTGCAGGTGGGATAGGTATCGCTTTTGCTTCTGAATCCTTATTGGAAAATATTATCATTCAAAATAATACAGCCGTATATGGTGGTGGATTGTTCGTGTATGAGGCTGCTCCCATCTTGCAAAATGTCACGATTCGTTATAATTCTGGAACAGGCACTGGTGGAGGGGCGGGCTTTGAAAGCAGTACACCCTCGATTAACAATATCGTAGTCCACAATAACACCGCGGCTGCTGGCGGAGGTGGTTTGTTTTTCTTGGAAGAATGTGAAGCTATTATCAATCGTGCTACTATCTACGGGAATAATGGTGGAAATGGCGGTGGCGGTATTTTGTCCATTGACGATAACAACCTGTATGTGATCAATTCCATCTGTTGGGGGAACACACCCAATCAGATACAATCATATATATATGCTCCCGAAAACTGGATAGAAAGCCATATTGGGGTCGCTTATTCTGATATACAGGGTGGTAGAAATAGACTCCGGCTCTTGTCGACTGAGTTATTATTTTATGAGAACAACCTGGCTGCCAGCCCTCTTTTTTCAGCGCCAGGGCTTGGTGATTTTAGCTTAGCAGAAGGTTCTCTGTGCATTGATGCAGGAATTGCCAATTATATTTGGAACGGTGAAACATTAATTGATCTTTCCGCTACTGAATATATTGGTTCAGCTCCAGATATGGGAGCTTACGAGTCAGAATATACTGTTTCAGTCGCAGGAGAGCTGCTTCCTGAAATTTTCACTTTAGATCAGAACTATCCTAACCCCTTCAATCCAACCACAACCATCAGCTACTCAGTACCCGAACAATCGACGGTCACGCTAATAGTGTTTGATATTAGGGGTCAAGAGCTTGTGACACTCCAAAATGACATTCAGGCAGCAGGCAACTATAAAGTTCAGTGGAACGGAATGGATCAGAGAGGCAACTCGTTGAGTACCGGAGTTTATTTCTGTCGATTAAATGCTGGATCATATAGTCAAACCATAAAGATGGTTTACTTGAGATAATATTAAAGATTTACTCATCGCATGCTGGACGGAGCTCTGCGAGCGCAGACTGGTCTACCTGCCACTGAAAAGCCCCGGAAACGCTCCGGGGCTTTCATATCATTCCAGTTACTGAAGCATAATCTAGTGCAGTAAAGTCACCTTGCAGGTTAAATGCTGAAATCCAGCACGGATATTTACCAGATAAATCCCAGAGCCCAAAGCGTCTCCATTGAGGTTCTTTCCGTCCCAGCTCAGGCTGTAATTTTGTCCTGAAGGATGACTGCCCTGATAGTGATTCCAGACCAATTCACCCCTCATATTATAGATGTTGACTACCAAATCTGCAGATTCTATAAGATCATAAGTCAGGATTATGCTGGGGTTAAATGGATTTGGATAGAGTCCCTTAAGTTCAAAAACAATGGGTATGATTGAATTGTCTGGTATGATATAGGTGATTGTCTGAACCATATTGATATGATCAGAACGTTTACCAGCATAGTCTATATCCGACAACTGATAAGAATAGCTAGACCCCTCGCGGACTTGCGTATCTGTTATTCTATATTCAGTTGAGCGTGTCGTTGACCCCTGACCTTCTAAGGCTTTGGATGTCCTGAAGGAGGCTATTTCAGTCCAGTGAGTTTCATCCGTTTTACGGGAAATAATAAAACCCTGATTTTCAATCTCAGAGCTGGTTACCCATCTGATCTCAATGCCTGATTTAACGTTCTTGAGTCTAAAATTCTCCAGTTCTACCGGTAATGACGAATCAACGGTTTCTGCCCAGACTAATTGTGGATACCCGTTGTTAACTGAACTAAGTTTCCAGTCATCATCTTCAGCATTAATCGTAAAATCCCAACCCGCGTCCGTAAATGTAGACTGCGTTTTCATTTCAAGTGTGGTTTTACCTGTCCCGGCAGGACTTCCGGAAGCATTTACTCCTGCAATCCCTGATGTTTCTTTGTCCCAGAACGAATAAGTAACTGGGTCAAGATTGTAACCTACCAGACCACCCTTATCGCTGTTTGCGGTCACACTACCGGTGCTGTAGCAGTACTCTAATACGCTTGGAGTAGTATTGTGGGCATTGGCACCAGAGAGCCCTCCTACTTTTGAATTTCCAGTTACATTGCCAGTGCTATAGCTATTACTGATACTTGCATCAAGATTGCGTCCGGTTAATCCTCCAATATAATTATAGCCACCAGCTGTTACACTTCCAGTGCTGTAGCTGTAACTAATCTGTGCTCTATTAATGCCCACCAATCCACCCAAACGTTCGGCACCACTACCGCTCGCTGTCACAGCCACCTTGCTATAGCATTTAACAATGCTTGAACCTGCTGCATTTTCACCAACCAAGCCACCGGAATCCACCCTACCAATCAAGCTTCCGGTGCTGTGGCAATTTGTTACGCTGGCACCTGCCAATTTACCGACCAGCGCACCTGTAAAGTCCATGCCAGTGACATTGACACTGGTCACTCCCAGATTCATGATAGAACCGCCTGATACATATCCAAATAAGCCCTGATAATTTGTCGTGCTACGAACAATGCTGATCCCGGAGATCACATGATTTTGTCCGTCATAGGAAGCAGCGAAATTTGTTGAGTTATTTCCGATGGGCGAAAAACCCGCTCCACTATTCCATGTACTGGTTGAGGAAGCGTCTATATCCGCAGTTTGTTCATAATATTTGCCACCCGCCCATTCAGCCGAATTTTGTGTAATCCAATAGAGGTTATTTAGGGTGGTGATCTGATAGGGTGATTCTGACGTTCCAACACCAGATGGAGCAGTAGCAGTCTGCCCGAATAATGACAAACCTGCCAAGAGCGAAAAACAGCAAAATAAATTCTTCACTTGACGACCCCCTATTCCAAATAATTGCAAAAATTTATTCGATTTAATTAGCAGAACAAGCACTATTCTTTCTGGAAGAATGATAGCATCTAATAGGACGAAGACTTTCCCTCCAAAAGCGTTTGGTCTCGGACTGCCCTGGGATTGCTCGGGATTGAAAATGAAATCGTAAATCTTTCAATAACACCGGTAGCTGAGTCAGGAGGCATAGATGAAAGTGTCTTAATCCTGCCGATTCAACTAGCACCAGAACAGACGGGATTAACATCGGTTGATCTAATCTAAAACCAGCTAACTTTTTATGACTCTGATGGTCAGTAATAAAATCTCGGCACTCTTGAAATTGATGGGATTAGTCTGATAAAGCTACTATAGCTGAACAGCAACTTTTTACCAGCCAAAACCCGCCAGCCCTTACTGTATATGGGCTTGCCAAGCCAAAGCTCCAGGAGCGCAGGCTGGTCTGCTTACAACTGAAAAAAGGAACCCATAGGGCACAGCCAGGCCAGTTAATCCCGCAGATTCTCTAAAAACCGCGATTTGTCAGCTCAGAGACAGTACCCTGCTCTCAAACTCATATCTTGGCTTTCAACAACAGCGGGTTGCCTGTGTTTGTAGAAGATAAGACTCATCAGGTGAACCGACGAGAATGGAGAATGAGAGGATAGAGATGAACGCAGTAATAAATTTTGCTGAACAACACGGCCACTGGATCATCAGATTGCAGCTGGCAGCTATTTTTATTTTTCACGGAATTATCAAATTCCCCATGGCTGAAATGATGGCCAAAGGAATGGGAATGCCCGTTGCAGGCGTTTACATGCTTGCACTGATTGAAGTTCTGGTAGGTCTGGGCTTCCTTGCAGGACCTATCCTGGGATCTCTGGTAACCCGTATTGCTGGTGCTCTGGCAGCCATCGTCATGTTTAGCGCTATTGCCATGGTACACTGGCCTCAGTGGAGCTTTGTCGCATCTGAAACCAAGCCAATGGGTGGTCTGGAATTTCAGCTCCTGGTATTATTGCTGGGTGCCCTGTTTGCTCTTCGGGGAAATGAGTTCCTCAGTTCGAATGGATCACCAACAAGTTAATCCTTTCCAGCTTACAAATCCCAGAGCCCTTGAAGTGTCCGGTGAGCCTTCTTGTTACTGTGGAATGAAACAATATTGCTGGCAACTAAAGGACAGATATGTAAGAGACCATCTGGTTCGACATTATTGAAGCTTGAGTCATTCCTGTTTTAAAGCTTATTATTCAATTCGTTCACCTGAAAGGCCTTTTATTTCAAAATTCCCCAATCGGTAATCCATACCCGTCAGGTCGTAGTTCGAAGAAGGTAGACTGATTCATTAATCAATGCGGTTCCCCGCCTACGCCACATTTCGATGGGTCTCTGCTCCAGCCGGGGTCGGTCCTGAACATTAGCTCCCTGCCAACTGGGGCATCAGTGCTGAGGCAAAACTCAGGACAAAAAAGAATCCACACATGTCAGTTACAGTTGTTAGCAGGGGACTTGAAACCAGGGCCGGGTCAAGCTTCATACGCCTTAGCAACAATGGCAACATCCCACCCAACATGACCGATACCACCGTATTTGCCGCCAGCGCACTACCCACAACAAGCCCTAACCAAGGGCTGCCGTTCCAGACCAAGGCCACACCAGCCAGGAGCAATCCCAGCACCAGACCATTAATAAGACCAACTTTGATCTCCTTCCCCAGCACCCATAGAATTTCACCAGGACGCACAAGTCCCAGCGCTAATTCACGCATGGATACGGCCACTGCCTGATTGCCGGAACAGCCGCTCATATCACTTACCATGGGTAAAAATACGGCCAAGGCAATGACTGCTGCAAGGGTATCCTGATACATTGCAATGACGCTGGCAGCCAGGATGTTTAGGACGATGTTCAAGCTTAACCATGACAATCTCCTGCCGGAGCGATTGAGCAAAGGCATTGTTCGGAATTCTTCACCGCCTATAATTCCACTTAATTTTAGAAAGGTTCGGGTTTTCTGTTTGCTCACCGCTTCCTCTATGGCGGCAGGCAGGACAACACCAACCAGACGACGATTATCCTCCACAACAGGTACGCCGAACAAATGATGTTCTTCGAAGAATTCATGCAATTCACGCAGATTGGCCTGAACTGAGACACTCAGCGGGGACTTTAGCATGGTGTCCTTTAACAAGGTATCGCGGGCAGGAAAAAGCAGGTCGTTCAAACGCACGACCCCGGCCAGCCTGCGATCACTGTCAACCACATAAAAATACTGAACATGATAGTTGGCGTATTTGATCCGATTTTCCTGAAGATCATCCAGAACATTCTGAATGGTATTGGTGGTTCGATACACCAGAAACTCAGAGATCATGAGCCCACCGGCACAATCAGGATCATACGTTAAAAGCTGGCGAGCCTCATTGGCCTCACGTCGGTGCATCTTGGAGAGGATCGCTTGACTGACGTCCTCATCCATCTCCGCTAGAATATCCGCCTGATGATCGCTGGACATTTCCTCGATAATCGCTGCCGCCTGTTTAGAGGTCATTTCCTCAACCAGGTCCGCGGCTTGAGTATCCGAGATTTCCTCGATCATCACGGCAGCATCTTCAGCACTTAATAGATCAAATAGCTGTATACGTTCAGATTCTGAGAGACGCGAAATAGCCCGCGCTGTGTCAGAGGGACTGAGTAATTCGATATAATCTGTAACGGCCGCGCTATCCCTGGTCTTTAACAGTTCAGCCAGCGTTTGTGCCGGGATCAATATTTCTTCCATGGTTGCCTCCAGAATCTTTTTGAAAAGTAGCCACCTACACTCCGGTAGCAGGAAACATTCTTGTGCATGAACATCGTAGGGGTAACACGCTCATGAAGTATGTTATTAGCAAGATAATCTACCGACTGCCAGAGCTCAGAACAGCTCAAATAAAACAATTCAACGGTATAAAACTGAATGACTTGCACAGCGATGGAAAAGCTTCCAGACCTTCAGGCAAACTGAAGAAAGCGGACTAAACCAAGATCGCTTGGAAATTCAGCATTCGTTAATCGATATTGAAACCCGCAGTAGGAGGGTCAATTTTAAAGATGGTTCCCCGCCCACGCTCCTCGCTCTGCTGTTGGCGTGTGCTTAGCTTCGGTGGATAAATATTGCCCAAGTCTCGACTCTGTATTACCAGAATGATAGAATCCCTTGTGGCACAATGAACTTTGGAATAAGTCTCGAAGAGTGACCTTAGAGGATCTGACATAATAGCGTGAGCACTCAGGACTCTTAACTGAATCCTGAAGGCCCAGGCAAGATGAAATAAGCTGAGAACCAGCGCTTCGCTAGAGTCCCTGTGACAGTGGTCTAGTTATTTTTTGTCTGTTGGCTTCTTGGTCGCTGGTTTTTTTGTTGCCGGCTTTTTAGCTACAGGTTTTTTAGCAACTGGCTTCTTGGCAACTGGCTTTTTTGCTACAGGTTTCTTTGGCTCGGGGTCTTTCTGCGGCGTCTTTACCTGCTTTGCGGTTCTCAACAGGCCCCACTGGGTAAGTACTGCGCGCCAGTCCGGGCACACCATTGGCCTTTTACCAAAACGCACACGCCACAAGCTGTAAGACAGTCCAATGAGTATGAGGATCAGCACAGTCACGAGGCGCTGTGTCCGGATCAAACGCTGCGTGATAACCTGTAAATCAGCATCTCGCTGATCAAGCGTCTGTTGAACACTTGCAAGCTCCGACCTAATTTCAACCAAACGATATTCGGCTTGTTCTGCTCGATCTGCAGCCTCCTGGATTTTCGCTTCAGTTAGCCCAGTATCTACTATATCCTCCTCCAGCAGAACAGGATCTGCAGTCTCGCACGCGCTGATTGACAGTAGAAAACTGCCAATGATTAACATTTGAATCCAAAATGCAGGTCGTTGTATCTTTTTCATGGTATCCCCCTTATTCCTGGTCGCCATTATTATTGTTTGCTTCTTCTTTAAACTCATCTAATTCTCTGAAATCCTGTAGAAATTCAATGACGGCATCCTTTTTACCAAGCAGGACAATCCTATCATCAAGCTCTATACGAGTATCGCCATCAGGAATTATCACAGTGCCATCCCGGATCACCAGCCCGGCCAAAACCTCATCTGGAATATCAATTTCCATGAGTGTTTTGCCGCATACCGGGGAATTCTCCAAAACCTGGACGTATTCCAAAGAACCACCGGCGTTGTCCAGGGCTTCCTTGAATTCACGTAAATGAGTCACGGTGATGGACTGCTCCTCGTATTTGGCCATGAGTGAAGCGAGTTCAGCTTCTTTCTCTTCCAGATCTGGCTGCATGGAGCGTAAAGCTTCAATCTGTTCCTGGAGCGGGACGGAAAGATCTCCGCTATCACCCTTAGCCTGTTGACTGAACAAATCCCCACCAAGATTGGTGAAAGCATCGCGTATTTGAGTTTGCAGCATTTCGACTTCAGCCTGCAATCTGCTGAGATCGGATGCATCTACGGATGAATGTACCAGGTCTGCACCAAAGCCCACCGACTCCTTGATCTTCTCCCATAATTCCATCAGAAAATCTCCCTAATTAATATTAATATTCTCAGCCACGCGCTAACCCCTGGCCACAATCAAATATTATTTCCGTCAAGCCAAAAAACGTTTATTCAAAGGTGGTCCTCTGAACGAATAATAATATAGCAGGTGTACTCCCCGTCACCTCAGTTAATCGTCAAGACAAAACAAGCATTCATGGTTTTGACGGCCGAGTTTGTCATACCAGGTTCCCAGCAAATTCACCTGCATTATGAACAAAAATGGAAGTTTTAAAGCCACTGGCCAGCTCATCAAGCTTTTGAGCAACCTCAGCTTCTGTTCCAGCTTTGGGTGGCATAATACCAAGAAAAACAATATCCGATTCTCCGCTATTCTCATGCATGATGTCGTTGATGGATTTATCAGGGGGCCTGATGATAACCTCCATGGCGGCATCGATCCGTGAAGCAGGCACCAGTTTGCGTAGACTATTCATCATGGCAGTGCGTTCTTTTTTATTCTCAACAATGGATCGAACGGTAATCTGAGCGTCTCTCCACTGGGCATTCATACTGAGCAGATAGGCCAGCAAAAGCATCAAATCCCCATTATTCTGTAATCCTCGCCACCAGATATCAATACGCATCTCCCGGCCCGGTTCATGAGCCCAATTCAGACGACTGATGATGGTACTGCGACCTGTACGTGCAACCAGACCCATGATGCGAAGCATGGATTCCAATCGCTCAGGCTTGTTGGACCAGCCAAACATGACAGTGTTGGATTGCAGCCCGGCCATACCGTTGGCCTGAACCACATCGATGACACCCTGTTCATAATCTGCCACCACATCCACTTCACTGAATGCCACCAGTCCCTCCACTTCCAGCATCTGGTCCATTTCCTGACGCAGAATTACAGGGTCAATCTCCTTTTCATCGAGTGTGCCCACCACCAGTTGACATGCTGTAACCATACCGCGGTTCTGGTTGAACCAGTTTGCCAATCTGACCAGGCCAAGGCGTTTTGAGGTGTCACCAACAAAGAGCAGAATGTGTGGTCGCCAGTTGCGAGGATCGCTGCGATGGTTGCGTAGTTTGAGCAGTGAAAACCGGGCCAGAGCTACCCAAACACCAGCACGTACATCGCCCCAGCGTTTTTTTAGCGTCTGTCGGCGTAAGAATGAATACAGCATCAGCTCTAATGTGATGGCGGCTATGCAGGCCAGGGGATTAATGAGAAACATCACCAGCATGGCACCGAAAGAGCCCAGCAGGGATACATACCATGGAATCCTGATCCTGGGCCGAAAGGATGGATCGCCTGCGAGCATCTCCAGTGCAGCGCTAAGATTGATCGTGACGTAAAGCGTGAGAAACAGAATGGTTACAAATTGGGCAACTGCATTCAACTCCCCGAGCAAAACAGCCACCAGCGCCAGAGCACCGCTCACCCATGTGGCGAGAGTTGGTTGACCTGTCTTTGATAGTCGTGTGAACATCTTGGGTGCAAGACCGTCAGTTGCCAGGGCTTGCAGGACGCGTGGCCCGCTGAGAACACTTCCAAAGGCAGACGAGAGGATGGCGCCCCAGACACCCGGTAAAACCAGCCAGGCCCCCAATACAGCCAAATGCACCCACACGATACCGGGCTGTGATAATTCAGCCATACTAACCTGGGCGGTAATGGATAGGAGAACCAAAATAAACGAGTAAGCAATCACCCCTGTTATGATGGCGAGGATGGTTCCGCTGGGAATTGATCGCTGGGGATCCTTCAGGTCACCACTCATCCCAATACCAGCAGTAAATCCCGTTACTGCAGGGAAGAAGACGGCAAAAACGTACCAGAAACCTTCTGGCGCTGAACGAAAGGTAGCACTCAGCTCAGGCGTGCGGATATCTCCGAATAGGACGCCAATGGCCAGAGCTAAAATGGATAGCCCCACAGCAAGCATGATAGGGATCTGAAGTTTCAAGGCCAGACCGGCGCTACGGCCAGCAACCAATGTAATGCAGACGATGATACCGGCTGCGATCATCTGGATGAGGCCAGGTGTAACTGCCCCCCAACTAGCTGGCCAGAAGGCCACAATCGATTCTGCCAATCCGAAACTATAGAAAGTGATACTCAAGGTGCGGCACAGGAAGAGCGGTATTCCAATTGCGCCACCCAGTTCCAGTCCCAGACTACGCGAAATGATAAAATACTCGCCACCCACGCCCACCCGCATGTTTGTGGCCACCGCGGAAGCACTCAAACCAGTGATAAAGGTAATTGCAGTAGATAGCAACAGTACCAGTAGTGTCAATGGCAATCCAAGATTACCCACAACCCATCCGAACCGCAGATACATGATCAATCCTAGAATAGTCAACACACTGGGCGTATAAACACCCAGAAAAGTGCCAAATTTTTCTTTCGGTTTCCGGGTCTCTGAACTTGAAGATTTTTTAGAATTTTTGAGCATGATTGGGATCTTATAACATAGTTAAAAGTTAAGTATCTCGACAGTTCGCAGTTTAAAAGAACATCTTGTTGGGACTCATGCAACCATCAGATAGAATAGTGTACAGATCTGTCACTGATTGTGGCATTCGCAGTGTCTGCATGAGTATAATTTGAATTCTATTTGTACCAAAAACTAGTGCTTTAACATTCAGGGGTATGTGGGGTAATACTGCTGAACGGTTTTGGCAGGATTTAAGCTACGGTTGCATAAATGCCTGTCCAGTAGTGGTCCACAGGACAAAAATGGATCGGCGGTTCTAAGTATCTTTGTAAAGATTTGTTCATGGTCCCAGGCCTTATCGAGACTCAGCCTGGGACGTGATAGTGGCTCACCGGGGACATAATAGGTCCGCCAGTAAAATGATGGGCAGTCCCTGGAAACCTGGCTAGTCAAAAGATGAATACCAGCCGCTTTGTCGCCGCAGCTAGTCACCGGGAGTGGTGGAAGTGCTACTTCTCCTTGTACTTCGGATCAGGAATCAGGATTATTTCCACCCGACGGTTCCATTTTCGTCCCTTGGCAGTAGAGTTCTTGGCGACAGGATGATAGGAACCCATGCCAACCGCCCGCAGTTTTTTCCCGGGAATATTGGCCTTTTCATTCAGATACTTTACAATATTACTGGCCCTGGCACTGGAAAGATCCCAGTTCGTGGCGTAGGTTTTCTGCAGTTTCGGATGAATCGGCACATTATCCGTATGTCCTTCAACCCGAATAATCTTGCCTATGGAGTTCTTCAATACCCCACCGACTCTATTAAGGATTTGCTCCCCTTCTTTCGAGATGTTGGCTTTGCCAGAGGGAAACAAAACTTTATCCACAATGGATATGGACAATTTGGACTCAACCATTTTGATTTTGACCTGGCCTTGATCTATCTCCTTCCTAAGATCCTGAAGCAAGGAATCATAGCTCAGCTTAACCTTTTCAACTTCCTGAGCCATGAGAGACTCAGATTGATTCAGGGCGTCTCCCATGGTTTGTATCTTCAGATCTAAATTTTCAATCTTTTTTTCTGCATCTTGCCCATCGCTCCACAAATAAATTGTGGAACCGGTCATTCCCAGGGCCAAAACCATCAGTACAATTAACGTTATTTTCATGGGCTCCTCCCTTGATTGTCTCAGACAATCTTGATATGCAATAATATATTGAAATTTTGGATAGGTTGGTCAATTTCCGCACCCCACATAAATATAATTCTTCGATTGGGATACACAGGTAACTCAGTCATTTAAATTAGAATTTTGAGGTTCAGGGCTTATTATTGGAGTTGCAGCCAGGCAGAATTATACATAGTATTTTGATTGTGGAAATATCAGTTGGGCAATAGATAAGGGTAAAAATCAAGCGATATACGGCACTATTAGGGAACACGGATAAGAGAAGTTGATTTCTTCAATATTCTCCAATCGTTAATTGAGATTCGTTATTCATAATGGTCCAATATAGGCTGTCCCACCATAGGTGAACCCCTCGACAAGTCACAACGTCCTCTCGATGAGGTAAACTTACTGACCGTCTGGATTCCTGGCCAGTTGCACTTCTGCCCACCAGGGACCGGAAGCGAGACCATAGTATCCATAATCTGCATAGACAGAGCTCCAGGAAGCCAGGGATGTGTATTTCGCCAAAGTCAGAAAGCCAACCCCTATTTTGCCTCCCTTTTTGGGATGATGTTTCATGGCCGCCATGGGAAGACTTGCTTCCAGGAACCAGGTGTCTCCATCGAAAGAGCTAAAAACTGCCCCCCGATACTTGAAGGGTTGAATATTACCGCGGCCATCTGAAATTTTAATTGGAATACGACCATTGAGAGTCTGGTGCATATGTGCAGCAAGGAGTGGCTTTAATTTGCTTGCCGCCATTTTATGTGGGTCGATTATTTCAGGATCCGATGCTTCAAAACGCAAACCATAACGACCCGTGTTTCCTCCCTTTGAATCAAGGATAATGGCAAAACCTCCAAAGGCAGCCTGGCGAATTACCTTTTGATCATGTGTGCTGAAGGCGAGATAAAGTGTTTCATCATGATTCTTCACGGCAAAAGCAACAGAGCTTTCGTCAGGGAAGCCCCAAAGTCCAGCCCAATCCTCATCATAGCCATCTATCTCGACGTAGCCCTGGTACCAACCGCTTGTCATAACCAAACCTGCCGTGCAACCTAGGACCAAAGCCATGATAACGAGTACTGGAAAAAGGTGGGTGTATTTTTTGATTCTTGCTAACAAAATGCGCTCCTTGGATATATTGATTCAAATTATTACGTGGTGAGTGTTATCCCATACTTATTTCGACACACGATGGGGTGTATCTGCTTCCGGGGGCAAATCTTACCAAGTCGATTGGATCACAATTAACTTCATTCTTCATTACTTTGGTCTAATATTCATTCATTAAAATTGCCACTGGCTGGAGTGTCAAAGTTTGTACCTAAGTGTGATGTTCACCATAAAGGAGTAAAAAGATGCACATGGATCCCATACTACCCATTATCGCTGGGGTTGCATTTGCAATTCTTATTCTAGGGCTGGTCCTCAACAAAATGAAACAACCCCAGATCATCGGCTATATAGTCGTTGGAGTTATTCTTGGTCCCCATGTTTTGGATGTGATCCACGACCTGGAAGTTATGAACCGGATGGGTTCGGTGGGAGTGTTGCTGCTGCTGTTTTTTGTCGGTATGGAAGTCTCGCTTCCCCGATTACTGAAAAATTGGCGGGTAGTTATTCTTGGCACTATTCTCCAAATTGTGCTCAGCGTTTTAGTTGTCCTGATCATTGGACATTTTGTCAACTGGCCAATCGGTCGAAGTATTCTGCTGGGTTTTGTTATCAGTCTCAGCAGCACGGCTGTCGTGATCAAGATTCTCCAGGAATGGAAGCAGTTGGATAGTGAGATCGGGAGAGATGTGCTGGGTATTCTTCTGGTTCAGGATATGGCCATCATTCCCATGCTGATCATAATAAATATCTTTGGAGGCAAGACCCCCAGCGCTTTTGATATTGGTTTACAACTAATTGGGGGCGTCCTGATGATCGCTCTGCTGGTATTCATACTCAAACGCGGCCAAATAAAACTTCCCCTCTCCAAGCTCTTAAAACAGGATCATGAACTGCAGGTGTTTTTCGCCCTTGTGATCTGTCTGGGTATGGCGCTCATAACAGATCTATTTCAACTGTCTACTGCCTTAGGTGCATTTTTGGCAGGAATACTTATATCCTCGGCCAAGGAGACCGACTGGGTTCATCGCGTACTGGAACCCTTTCACGTTGTCTTTCTGTCCTTCTTTTTTGTCTCTATTGGTTTTCTGCTCGACCTGCAATTTCTAGCAGACAACTTCAGAATAATTCTTCTTCTCGCAGGGGCAGCGTTCATCATCAACACCTTTATTAACGCATTTATTTTGCGCATCTTCAGTATTAGCTGGCCAAGAAGTTTGTATACGGGTGCTATTTTGGCTCAAATTGGCGAATTCAGTTTTGTTTTGGCTGCAGTGGGTTGGCAGGTCAAGATGATTTCAGAAACCGGTTATCAATTGTCTCTCGCAGTAATTTCAGTAACCTTGTTGCTTAGTCCACTCTGGATAATAAGCTTCCGCCGTTTAACCAGGCAATAAATGGCAATCCATGGTCTCCATTTTTTAAAAAAGGGATAAAATGAAAAAAATATTCGAACACTTAAAAAAAATATGCTCTGCGCGGGTTGATTACTCTCATCCCAGCTACCATTACGTATTTCGTCATCAGCTTTGTCTACTTTGGTATCGATAAGCGCATGATGTCCATGTTGGAAAACAGGTTGGGGTTTAGTATACCAGGTATGGGTATTGTGATCTTGATCGCTGTACTATATCTCACAGGCCTTGCAGTCAGCAATGTGATTGGTAGGGGTTCCGTCAATATTTTGGAGAAAGCTTTTCAAAAACTACCCCTGATCCGGACAACATACCGGGTTGGTCAACAGTTATCCAGTGCCCTGTCACTACCCCAAAACCAGCTTTTTAAAAGGGCTGTATTAATCAATTATCTCAAACCAGGGATTTGGACCGTTGGGTTTGTTACAGGTTCAGTCATCGATACCAGGCATGAAGGTGAAACCCTTTTAAAAGTATTTGTACCCACCCCTCCTATACCCACCAGCGGTACCATGGTCCTGGTGAGAGAATCAGATACTCGAGATCCGGGCTGGAGTATTGAAGAATCCTTGCAAACCGTCATTTCAGGGGGTTTAATTGGACCTGCTCAGATATAATTACACTGAGATTTTCGGGAAATACAGGCCACTTAGGAGCTGTCGGATATGATGAATTTCGTCCACTTGCAAATAATGACCAAGAAGAGAACCACAAGCTGAATCGGCGTGTGGAAATCGTCATCGATCCTCACTTTCCAATACTTATAGAAACGTCGGTGGATCAGTAATTTCAGGACCTACAGTATATTTATTATGCAGGGCACATGAAACCTAGGGTAAATTTCTATGTCGACCTGGTCTACGCTGTCTGTCGATCTTGGGTCTACAATTCTCCTTTGCATAAAAACTTGAATATAGGCTTTGTGAAATAATAGGCGTAAGACAATTTATTGTCAATATATTCTCTGTGCAATCTTAAGGAGCATCTTGTAATGGAGCAGTGGTTGGAAGTTTGGTGGTTTGCGTATATAGTTCTTCCTGTTTTAATATTTATGGCCCGGATTCTTGATGTCAGCCTGGGTACTATTCGAATTCTTTTTGTTGCGAGAGGTATCAAAAATCTAGCCGCAATATTGGGCTTTTTTGAGGTGTTCATCTGGCTGCTTGTCATTTCAAGTATCATGAAGAATCTAGCATCACCTTTCTATTATCTATTTTATGCAGGTGGATTTGCGGCTGGCAACTATGTCGGCATGACCATTGAGCGTAAACTCACTATCGGGAAAGTAGCAATAAGGGTAATTACTCGAGATAATTCAGATGCTCTCCTGGCCTATTTCCGCGAGAAGGGTTTTGGGATTACCATTGTTGATGCACAGGGTTCAAGAGGACCGGTTAGAATTTTGTACAGTATAATCGAACGAGGTAATCTTGAAACTGTAGTTGAGGAAGTAAAACGATTTAACCCGAGGGCTTTCTATTTAGTGGATGATGTGAAAACCGTTTCGGATGGAAATTTTCCTCTTCGTTCTCAAAATGAAGGTAATATCACGAACAAAATGTTTAGATCATCAACGTTGAGGAAGGGAAAGTGAGTAGCTGATGCACGCATACTCTAGTGATAGCAAATTTTTCCTTTTAAAAGCCCCTTATATCCAAACAATTTTGTGGTTAATTCTTGCTAGAGTGAAATGGTCAAGAGCTAGTTGTTCATCCCCATCAGGAAGAACAATTCAACCATTTTCTGCTTTATACTGTGCAAAACAAATACGTATCCGATGAAAACATACCAATCATGCCATATAGAATTTGCGATTGAAACCGTGGTTTATGTGTATTTGGTAAATCCTTTTAACCCATTCAACAAAAATTTCCTCTGGGAGTGTTAGTGGGAATCGCAGCAGACATTTCAATTATAGTCATCGCCGGTTTAATCGGTGGCTTGATTGCACAACAGCTCAAACAACCCTTGATATTGGGTTACATTCTTGCTGGAATTTTAGTCGGACCTTTCAGCCCTGGAATCGGGATCACTGATATTCATAATATTGAATTATTGGCTGAAATCGGTGTGGCACTTTTACTATTTACAATTGGACTCGAATTTTCTCTCAAAGACTTAAAGCCCGTTCGTTACATAGCTCTGCTAGGAACACCACTTCAAATCCTGCTCACCATGGGATTTGGATATGTGCTGGGTCGGTTTTTCGGTTTTGATTCAAATGAGTCGATCTGGTTGGGGGCACTTATTTCCCTGTCCAGTACCATGGTGATTATCAAGACCCTCTCAAATCAGAGGCGACTTGGGACGCTTTCAAGTCGGGTAATGATTGGTATCCTTCTAGTTCAGGATTTGGCCATTGTGCCGTTGATGATCATTTTGCCCCAATTAAGCAGTCCTGAACATAGTTTTGCCAATCTCGGTTGGGCTGTACTCCGAGCAACTATTTTTTTAACTGGAATGATAGTTCTTGGTACACGAATCATGCCCAGATTCATGAAGTTCATCGCAATCTCTAACTCCCGGGAGCTGTTTCTCCTGGCAGTTACGGCCATGGGACTCGGTATTGGATATGGCACCTACCTATTTGGCTTATCCTTCGCACTGGGCGCCTTTGTTGCGGGGCTAGTGTTGAATCAATCAGAATACGCACACAAGGCCCTGTCAGATATCATTTCAATAAGAGATCTATTTGCCTTACTTTTCTTTGTATCAGTGGGGATGCTATTTGACCCCCTCCATTTTATAGATAACTGGAAAACCGTGGTGTTATTCATTTTATTGATCTCTATTGGCAAAGCCTTGATATTTCTGATGATTACACCCCTGTTTAAATACCATAACATCATCCCGATAGCAGTTAGTCTAGGACTTTTCCAGGTAGGCGAATTTAGTTTTGTGCTTGCCAGGGTTGGTCAGAGTACTCATTCAATTAGTAATGAACTTTATGCGCTTGTTCTAAACGTAGCCATCGTCACCATGGTATTAACCCCCACAATTTCAGGTTTCACTGCTCCTCTCTATTCACTCCTGAGGAAAAAATTCAAATACGAGGATCACCAACGCCTTAATTTTCCCAAGGGTAGTTTACATGATCATGTGGTTATCGCTGGAGCTGGGAATGTGGGGCAGTATATCGCCCAGATATTGAGTCGTTTAGGTCGGAAATTCGTCCTGATCGAATTAGATTTCAGAAAGGTTGAGCAGGTAAAGAAATTAAAATACTCTGTCATTTACGGTGATGCCAGCCAGCCCATCGTCCTGAATGCTGCCAGGGTCGATTCTGCAAGACTACTGATAATAACCACTCCAGCCCATGCGACTACCATGGCCATCGTCAACCATATGCATCAAATTAACCCAAACTTGCATATGGTGGCACGGGCTGAGGGTCGTGAACAGATAGAGAATTTAGCTAAAAGTGGTGTTTATGAGGTGGTTATGCCAAATTTTGAAGCCAGCTTGGAGATCACCAGACAAGCCCTTCTTCATCTAGATCTCCCTCCAGGAGTAATCATGAAATACACAGATTCTATTCGCCACGAACTCTATGCGTCCCGGTATGTAAAACGGAATGAACAAACTGTTTTAAAACAATTAATGGATGCAGCGCATTTATTGGATCTTTCCTGGGTGACCTTGGCAAAAGGGAGCAGTTTACTTGAGAAAACCATTCGGGAATCCGCAATTCGGAGTGTGACCGGAGTTACTGTAGTTGGCCTGATGAGAGATGGTGTGGTATTTCCCAATCCAGAAGGTGATACATGTTTTGAACAGGGAGACATGCTAGCTATTATGGGTGATATCCATCAAATTGCAGCCTTTAAAAACTTAGCGGAGGGCGAGCAGAATTGAGAATACCAGGAACATTTTTGCAAATCTCGAAGAACGGGTCTCAGGTACCTTGTAAATCCTTATTCTTCAAACACTCATATTTAAGATAGATTAGTAATATGATAGCTATCTTTTCATTTCTTATCATTCTCACACTTTCATTGATTGTAACACGCATTGCTGCCATCGCTTTGAGTGTTACAGGAGTGTCCAGCGAAACAGCTCAGTTTCAAGCTCGATCTGCTTTTACTGGAGTTGGTTTTACGACGACTGAATCTGAATCCATACTTAAGC